>JAFAUV010000364.1 GCA_019243075.1 Bradyrhizobium sp. | reverse complement strand
TGAGAAAACAGCAGAATCGCAAAAGCCCCGGGAAAACCTTCGGGACTTTTTCTTGCGGCCGCTCGATCGCCGCGGCTATCGCGCGAACGCTGTTTCCATCGCCTTGCGCGTCTTGATGGTGTCGTTGCCGGTGTCGTATTCGACGTCGCTCCAGCGTACCACGGCGCCGTGGGCGACGTCGTTCTTCAGCTTGACGCGGTGCGCGAGCCCGATCGGCAGCGCGCCGACCTTCAGGCTTTCGGCCGCCGGCATCAGCTTGCCCCAGACCGTATAGCCGCCCTCGCCGTCGAGCATTTCGCCGGCGCGCAGATGGCGCTTGGCGACGGAAGCGACATCGCCGCGGAAGCCGGAGGGCTGGCCGGTCGGCTCGCCCCGCAGCGCCGCCGACAGGATCGAGATGTTCAGCTCCAGCCCGATCAGATGATAGGGCTTGTACATCGCCGCATAGCGGCCGCTTAAGTCGGTCTTCAAGCCATATTGCCTGAAGCAGTCGGCGGCATAATCGTTCGGCGCTTCCAGCACGGCATAGACGCCCCAGCGCAAGTCGCGGAACACCGGGCGGCTGTCGCGCTCGAGAGAGGACACAACCTCGACTACGCCAGATTTCTCCAGGACGCCGCCCTGCTCGCGCGGCCGCATCACATGCGGCAGATCGTCGACGCCGCAGGGCGGGAACAGCAGGCCGTGCGAGGGCACGTCGAGCCCGGTGGCGTTGGCGATCGCCGCCATTTCGATGGCTGATTTGGTGCCGTCGAGGAACGAGTTGAACATCTGCGGGTTCATGCCGGCCGACTGCGCCTCGCTGCGGGTCAGGCCATAATGTTGCCAGACCTCGTCGGGCGTCACGTCGTGATAGGCCGGCAGATATTTGGTGCCCTTGCCGGCGGCGACCACGCGAAAGCCCTTGGCGCGGGCCCAGTCGACGATCTCGGCCGTCAGCGCCGGCTGGTCGCCATAGGCCAGCGAATAGACTACGCCGGCCTTTCGCGCCTCCTGGGCGAGCAGCGCGCCCGCCAGCACGTCGGCCTCGACATTGACCATCACGATGTGCCTTCCCGCCGCGATCGCCGCGCGCGCATGGCGGATGCCGACCGCCGGATTGCCGGTCGCTTCCACCACCACGTCGATCGCGCTGCCTGCGATTGCGCGCAGCCCGTCCTCGGCGAAGGTTGTCGCCGCGATCCGAGCGGAATCCCAGCCGACGGTCTTGCAGGCGTCTTTTGCGCGCTGCGGATCGAGATCGATGATGACAGGCACTTCCAGTCCTCCCACATGCGGCACTTGCGACAGGAACATCGAACCGAACTTGCCGGCGCCGATCAGCGCGACGCGCACGGGCTTGCCGGCTTTGTGGCGGGCCTGGAGGAGATGGTAGAGGTTCATGCGGCGTCCGATCTGGAGGTTTCGTCATTCCCGGGCGACGCGCAAGCGCCGAGCCCGGAAATCCATGACCCCGGCCGGCGATGACGGATTGCGGGCTCTCGCTTCGTGCCCGGAACGAGGGAGAAAGCTTACTCCGCCGCCTGCCTTGGCGCACGCGCAAGCCGCAGCAGCGCGTCGTCAGCGACCGGCTCGATCGGCGTGAAGTCGCGGTGTGCGATATAGTCCGGCCGCGTCGGCGTGCGGATATGGTTCGAGACCGCGTTCAGCGTCAGATACACGATCTTGCGCGGATAGGGCGTGATGTTGCCGCTCGAGCCGTGCACGAGATTGCCGTGGAACATCAGCATGCCGCCGGCCTTGCCGGTCGGAGCTACAATGCCGCCCTGCTCGACGAGGCGCGTCACGGTCGCCTCATCCAGCGTCCACAGCGGATAGGAGGTAGTCTCGACGTCATGCGCGGCCTTCAGGTCGCCAGCGGTCTGGCTCTTCGGCACCAGCATCAAGGGGCCGTTGATCGGCATCACCTCGTCGAGGAAAATTGCGATGTTCATCGCGCGCGGCTCGGGCATGCCGTCGTCGCGCTTCCAGGTGCCGTAGTCCTGATGCCACTGCCAGACGTCGCCCGTGAAGGCCGCCTTGGCGTTGATCTTGAACTGATGCATGTAGACCTTCTCGCCGAAGATCTGCTCCACCGGGTCGATCATGCGTGGATGAGCGCCGAGAACGCCGAACGCGTCATTGTAAAGATGGGCGGCAAACGCGGTGCGCGGCGCACCG
>JAFAUV010000214.1 GCA_019243075.1 Bradyrhizobium sp. | reverse complement strand
CTGGCCGCGTGCTGGTCGGCTGCCGCCGCCACGGTCGATCGCTCAGGATCGGCGTCTGGGACACCGGCGTCGGCATCCCCGTGGCCAAGCGCGGCGAGATTTTCAAGGAGTTTCATCGCCTCGAACAGGGCGCGCGGATTGCGCGCGGCCTCGGGCTCGGCTTGTCGATCGTCGAGCGCATCGCCCGCGTGCTCAATCATGGCATTGCGATCGACGCCAATGCCGGTGGCGGCTCGGTGTTCTCGGTGACGGTCCCGACCGCGACCGCCGTCAACCACACCACCGCCGTGACCAGCGCGACGCCGCTGTCGCAGACGCCGATCTCCGGTGCAAAAATCGTCTGCATCGAGAATGATCCGGCGATCCTCGACGGCATGAAGACCCTGCTGAAGGCCTGGAATGCGGAGGTGATCGCGGTCATCGATCCCGACGCCGCCATCGAGGCCATCGAGGCCAGCGGCGGCAACGTGACCGGTCTCCTCGTCGACTATCATCTGGATCGCGGCAACGGCGTTGCCGCGATCCGCGACATCCGCCGCCGCTTCGGCGAGAACCTCCCGGCCATCCTGATCACCGCCGACCGCAGCCCGCATGTCCGCGCCGCGGCGCGCGAGGAGAACATTGCGGTATTGAACAAGCCGGTGAAGCCGGCTTCGCTGCGTGCCCTGCTCGGGCAGTGGCGCATCCAGCAGATGGTCGCGGCGGAATAGCCTTATGGCTCGGTCGGCGTGCCCTGGCGCCATTGCGAGCCCGCGATCTTCGCGGCCGCGATCACCGCCTGCGTGCGGCTTTCGACGCCGAGCTTCTGCAGAATAGCCGAGACATGCGCCTTGATGGTCGCCTCCGAGACGCCGAGCTCGTAGGCGATCTGCTTGTTCAGCAGCCCCTCAGACAGCATCATCAACACCCGCACCTGCTGCGGCGTCAGCGTCACCAGGCGGTCGCGCAGGCGCGCCATGTCGGGATCGGCGGCCGCCGTAAGGTCGGTGTCAGGTGGCACCCAGATCTCGCCATCCATCACCTTCACGATGGCGTCGCGCAGCGTCTCGACGCCGAACCGCTTGGGGATGAAACCCGAGGCGCCGAAATCGAGCGAGCGGCGGATGGTGGCGCCGTCGTCGCTGGCGGACACGATCACGACGGGAATCGCCGGATATTGCGCACGCAAATAGATCAGGCCCGAGAAGCCGGATATCCCGGGCATGGTGAGGTCGAGCAGGATCAGGTCGACGTCGGAATCGCGCTCCAGCAGCGCGGTGAGGTCCTCGAATGATCCCGCTTCGTCGATTTTTGCCGAGGCGACGACGCCGCCCACGGCCTGTCGCAGCGCATCGCGGAACAATGGATGGTCATCGGCAATGACGAGATGAGTATTCGCAGCAGTCATTGATTCTCGCGCGTCCTCTGAACCGCCAGTGCTCTTGAAAGCCTGATCGGTGGAAATTTCAACTCCGATTCTGTTTCGTTGGCATAACGCATGCAAGCCTTTGATAGCATCTTGCGTGAACGCGGTTAATTGCATTGTGCGTCGCAATAGATTCTTGGCGCGTGGCACTTGGGGCGATACCGCCGAACGGCTGAATTAGCGGTGCAAGGGCCAAAAGTCTTATTTGGACAGGTCTCACCGCAATGTTACGTTGAGTTGAAGCCCAAGGAAGAGGCCGCCCGACAGGGCGCTATCGGGTGCAATGGGCCTTCATTGAAAATGTCGGGGAGCGAACAGCAATGACCATAGCAGCTACGGCGGGCAGTGGTGCCCGCGCCGGAGGAATGACAGCCGAGGAGCGAAAGGTCATCTTCGCCTCGTCGCTCGGCACCGTGTTCGAGTGGTACGATTTCTACATCTATGGAACGCTTGGCGTATTCCTGGCGAAATACTTCTTCGCCAACGTGCCGCCGAATGTCGGCTTCATCTTCGCCCTGCTCGCCTTTGCCGCAGGCTTCGCCGTGCGTCCGTTCGGCGCGCTGATTTTCGGCCGGCTCGGCGACATGATCGGCCGCAAATATACCTTCCTGATCACGATGACCTTGATGGGCGTCGGCACCTTCTTCATCGGCCTGTTGCCGGGCTACGGCAGCTGGGGCATCGCGGCGCCGGTCGTGCTGATCCTGTTGCGGCTCGTGCAGGGCCTCGCACTCGGCGGCGAGTATGGCGGTGCTGCGACCTATGTCGCCGAGCATGCGCCGAAGGACCGCCGCGGCTACTACACCTCCTGGATCCAGACCACCGCGACGCTCGGCCTGTTCCTGGCGCTGCTGTTGATCCTCGGCATCCGCAGCTGGCAGGGCGAAGAGATGTTCGGCGATTGGGGCTGGCGCGTTCCGTTCCTGCTCTCGGGCATCCTGCTCATCGTCTCGATCTGGATCCGCCTCAGCCTGAACGAGTCGCCGGTATTCCAGCGGATGAAGGACGAGGGCAGGACCTCGAGGCGCCCGCTCACGGAAGCTTTCGGCACCTGGGCGAACGCCAAGATCGCGATCCTCGCCCTGCTTGGGGCCACCGCCGGCGAGGCCGTGGTCTGGTATGGGGGACAGTTCTATGCGCTGTTCTTCCTGACCCAGACCATCAAGGTCGCCGGCGTCCCGGCGCAGATCATGATCGTGATTGCGCTCGCGCTCGGCACGCCTTTCTTCGTCATCTTCGGCCTGCTGTCGGACAGGATCGGGCGCAAGCCGATCATTCTCGCGGGCTTCCTGCTGGCGGCAGTGACGTATTTCCCGATCTTCAAGGGCATTACCCACTTCGCCAACCCGAAGCTCGAGCACGCCCTGGCAACCGCACCCGTCACCGTGATCGCCGATCCGAACGAGTGCTCGTTCCAGTTCAAGGCGACCGGAACCGAGAAGTTCACCACGAGCTGCGACGTGGCCAAGTCGGCCCTCGTCAATCTCTCGGTGAACTACGACAACCAGTCCGCTCCGGCCGGCACCAAGGCCCAGGTCAAAGTCGGCGATCAGACCCTCTCCGCCGACAGCCCGACCTTTGCCAAGGACCTGGCGGCGGCGATCAAGACGCATGGCTATCCGGCCACTGCCGATCCGAACGACATCAATTATGTGATGACGACGGTGCTGCTGTGGCTGCTCGTGGTCTATGTGACGCTGGTCTACGCGCCGATCGCGGCCTGGCTGGTCGAGCTGTTCCCGAGCCGCATCCGCTACAGCGGCATGTCGCTGCCCTACCACATCGGCAACGGCTGGTTCGGCGGCTTCCTGCCGGCGACGGTGTTCGCGATCGCGGCCGCGACCGGAAACATCTATTCCGGCCTGTGGTATCCGATCGTGGTCGCCGCGATGAGCCTCGTCATTGGCTTCCTGTTCCTTCCGGAAACCAAGGACGTCGACATTACCAAGACCTGACATCGGGGCATTTCTCTCGATTTCCTCGGCCGCGGAGCCATCCGCGGCCGATTTCATTTGGTGGCGCCGACAAATTGCAGCACCACCTCGCGCCGGTGCGCGCGCGAGCGATGTTCGATCAGATAGACCGCCTGCCAGGTGCCGAGCACCATTTCGCCATTCACCACCGGGATCTGCAGTGAGACCGAGGTCAGCATGGTCTTCACATGCCCCGGCATGTCGTCCGGGCCTTCGGCGTCGTGCGTCCAACCGGCGTCCTCGGGCGCGAGCTGCGACAGCGCGGTCTGCAAGTCGGCGAGCACCGATGGGTCGGCGTTCTCCTGGATGGTCAGCGATGCCGAGGTGTGGCGGATGAACAGCGTCAGCGCGCCTTCCTTGGCCTTCGCCTCACCGAGGAATTTCTCTATCTCGGCGGTGAGATCGACAAAACCGGTGCCGCGGGTTTGCACGGCAAGTTGCGAGGTCACGATCGTCGTGGCGGTGACCAGGGAAGGCGCGGAGCGGATCATCGATTTCGACAGGGTCACCCCAACCTCAAATCCTGCCGTTGCCGGAGACATCTTTCTGCATCTGGTTGGCCATATCGACCAGCCGCTTCCAGGCGCGTTGCAGGAACGACATCACCCGGTCCATGTCCTGATCGCTCGGCAGCGGGATTTCGAGCTTGCGCTGATTTTCAGCGGTGTTCGGTGCGGAGGGCTTGTCATCGCCCTTGGCCGGATCGCGCGAGGCGAGCTGCGCTTTCAGCCTGTCGTTCTCGGCCTGCAGCCGGCCGATCTCTACGTCGAGCGCCTTGCGCTCGTCCGGCACGGCATAGCAGGCCCAGCCGGCGGCGGAATTGTTGCAATTGGAGACCGTCCCGGTTTTGGTATCGAGCCGCATCAGGCCATCGGCGGTCGACGAAAAGGTGTAGCGGCCGTTCTCGCTGTCGGGCGCGGTCTCGGCAAGGGCGGGACTGCCGGCCAAGCACAAGGCGCCGAGCGCAGCGATGACGGAAAGATTTCCTGCAGACATCGGCTTCATGGCGCAGCTCCGCCTCGCAAACTCACGCGCCCCTAAAACGTGGAGCTATAGGCCTTGCGGCCCGATTTCAATGCGTCCGCCAGCCATTCGATCCGGTCCTCTCCCCAGAAAACCTCGCCATCCAGCACATAGACCGGCGAGCCGAACACATCGGCCCCAATCGCGTGCTGCCGGTTGTGCTCATAGGCCGCACTGACCTCCTCGGCAGCAGAACGCGCGAGCAGTCTTGCGCCGGAAGGCGCATCTCGTCCGCGAACAGAGCTGCCGGACACCTTCAAGACCTCTCCTTGGCATGCAAGCTGCTGCACTGCGATGGTAGGCTCGCTGCGCATCCGATGACGCCCAAATATCCTCGTCGAATCAAGCAGGTAAGCAATTAACACGCAATCTTGACTTGGCGAAATG
>JAFAUV010000237.1 GCA_019243075.1 Bradyrhizobium sp. | reverse complement strand
CCGATGCGGAAGCCGCCGTCCGGCGTCTCCTCTATGTTCATCATCTCATCGATCTTCTTGATATCGACGATCAAGCCCGGCCGCACCAGGCCGGATCGCATCTGCACCAACAAGTCGGTCCCGCCAGCCATAATGCGGGCGGCACTTCCGGCAGCAGCGAATGCGCCAACCGCTTCATCAAGCGTGCGCGGTGCCACGTATCGGATATCGGTCATGTCAGCTCCCGTCGCCCCCTTCCTTGTTGATTGTCGTGATTTGGCCGGAAGGCCTACAGCCTACAGGGCGGGAGGCGGTTGGAACAGCCTCCGCGGACTTGCCAATTTGGCCGTCTCCTATGCAGGAAGATGGCTTGCAGCGCTTTTTCGCAGGGTGAGCAAAGGCACGTCGGCGCCATGTCCACCATCACGTAGCACGCCCCTCGATAATGGGCACGCCGCGCCTTGCCCAGCCCACATCCAGCCTACATTTTGAGTCTTTTGGACAGCGCCGCCACCAAGCGCTCGACATCCTCCTCGTCATTATAAACGTGTGGCGAGATGCGCATGCGCCCGAGGCGGGGCGCGACAAAGATGCCCTCGCCGGCCAGGCCCTCGATCAGCCCCGCCGGCATGCCGTCCGGAAAGCCAAGGCTGAGAATGTGCGGCGCGCGAAACCTGGCCTCCGCCACCTGCGCGCCGGTATCCTGCACCCCATCCGCGATCCGCCCCGTCAGCATGTGCAGCCGCTGCACGATGGCGGCACTGCCCCACTCCGCCATCATCTCCATGCCGATCGCCGCCATCTCCATCGAGATGAAATGGTCGCGCTCGCCCATGTCGAAGCGCCGCGCGTCTGGCAGATAACGGCTGTCCGCGAAATAGACGTTGTTCTCCGCGTTGACATTGCGCCGCCCGGGCGCGGCCTGCTCCAGCGGAATGCCGTCCTGATGGCGCCTGGCGACATAGAGAAAGGCGCGGCCGTAGGGGCCGAGCACCCATTTGTAGGTCGGGAAGATCACGAAATCCGGATCGAGCCGCTTCACGTCCAGCGTCAGCACGCCGACGTGATGGGTGGCGTCGATCAAGAACATCGCACCCTGCTTCTTCAGCGCGGCGCCGACCTGCTCGATGTCGATCAGCCCGCCATCCGACCAATGCACCGACGAGATCGAGGCCAACGCCAGTGGCGGCGCGCCGGGCCGCTCGATCGCGGCGAGCACCGCCGACGTCCAGTCGCCGTCTTCGGGCTGAGATACGGTTTCGACCGCAAAGCCCTGCGGCTGCGAACGCACCTGCCATTCCAGCACCGGCGAACAATGATCGTTCTCGAGCACGAGCACGCGCGCGCCGCGCGGGATCGCCAGCAGCTTCGCCGCGGTGGCGACGCCATAAGCGACGGACGAGATCAGCGCGACATCGGCGGCCTCGGCATTGATCAGCCGCGCCGCGGCGGCGCGGGCGCGCTCGTGGACCTGATTGGCAAAGCCGCCGGGAAGCGTCCACGGCTGGCCTTTGCGGCCGACCGCGGCGCGGCCCGCCTCCAGCGTCTTGCGCGGCAGCGGGCTGTAGGAGGCGGCGTTGAGGTAGCAGATGTCGCGCGGCATCTCGAACTGGTCGCGCTGGGAGGAAAGCATGGCGGGATCGTCTCAATGCGGGAGCCTGGATCAGCAGCCTACACAGCGGAGCGCGATCGGAACAGCCCGCAGGCGATGCATCCGAAGATGAGGCCCGCGGGAACCGCCAGGATGCGCGCATCGAGGCGAAATGGACAAGGCCTGTGCCCTGGCAGCGGTGCTATTGCAGGAGCACCGGCAGATTGAGCGGGCCGCGGAAACCAAATCCGTGCCAGCGGACGCTGGCGGGATCAAGCAAGGCCATGTTGGGAAAGCGCTCGAACAACATTGGCAGCAGGATAGCGCCCACGGTTCGCCGCGACAGGTGCGCGCCCGCGCAATGATGCGGGCCGTTGCCAAAGGCCTGGTGAGGATTAGGCTCGCGCAGCCCGTTGTAGTTCTCGCCGTCTTCGAACACGTCCTCGTCTCGGTTGGCCGACGCTTGGATCGTCATCACGGTGTCGCCCTTCGGAATCAGGCAGCCGCGGATCTCCGTGTCCTCCATAACGAGCCGTGAACTCGCTTGGATCGGCGCCACCCACCGCACCCCTTCCTCAAAGGCGGAGCGCCATTTGCCACCCGCGCGCACCGCCTCAAGCTGATCTGGATTGGTCAACAGGCCGTAGAGGATCGTCAGCAGGGCGTCGCGCGGCTCGTTGATGCCGCCGCCGATCGCGATCTTCACATTGGCGATCATCTGGCTTTCCGGAATCGGATTTTGCGCGTTCACCATGAAGGAGAGCGCCGAGGAATCGGGTGCGGCCCGCACGCGTTCGACGTTGGCGCGGATACATTTGTCCATCTCCGCATTGGCGAGGTCGGTCGCATCGAAGGGTCCCGGCGTCCAGCCAAAATTGCCGGCGCCATCGATCAGCGTCTGCGACCACCGCTGCATCTCCGCATCGCTCGCGTCCGGAACGCCCATCGCATGGGCCAGAATCCGCGCGGCAAGCGGTCCTGCGAGCGCGGCAAACAGATCGACCACCTCGCCGCGCGGCAGCCGGTCAAGATACGCCGCGGCCAGTTCGGCATACAGCGGCGCCCAAACGGATTCGATGGTCTTGGGCATCAGCGCCGGCATCATCGCCATGCGCTCGGCACGGTGCTCCTCGTGGTCCTTGCGCATCAGCGTATGAGCCAGGAAGGCACGCTTCATCGGCGTGTTGGGGTCGTCGGAGCTGAACAGCGCCGCATTGTCCTTCACGTATTTGGTGTCGACCGCCTTGGTGAGGAAGGTACGGCCCACCGATTTGACCCGTAGCACAGGCGCTTCGCGTCTGAGGCGCCTGTAGATCGGATAGGGATCGCGCGTGAGCTCCGCGATCGTGATCGTCTCGTCCAGGGGGGCCAAGCTCGCCATGGCGTGATCCTGTCGGATGCGGGCCAGCATGCGTCGCATCGGAGGATAATGGCAGGCGCGAAACAGCGCAATCCTCGCGGCGACGGCGGTCTACCGATCCGCGAGTCGCTTCCGCTTTCCCCGCCAGAACTATTCCTCCAGCGTAAATCCAACTCGCAGAGTGACCTGATAATGTCGGACAGACCCGTTTTCGATGTGGCCTCTCGTTTGCACGACTTCGAACCATTTCATTCCGCGGATGGTCTTTGATGCGCGGGTGATGGCATTTTGAATGGCATCGTCGATCGTTTTTTCGGACGATCCGACGAGTTCGAGGATCTTATAAACGTGATCCTGCATTTCGGTGCCTGGCATGGCGAGCTCCGCTGGTGGGCCAAGTTTATTCTGAACGAGTTCTAACCTCTCAAGTTCCGCTCGGTCTGCGAGGACGCTGGGGGCAAAGAGCGGCACTCGGCGCCCATGTTGTCGAAGATGAGTCCGCGACCGCGGCGGCTACATGTCGCAAGCCCTTGGGCGGGCCGGCAACTCTTGCTTCGCAGGCCGTTAACGTCCGCCGGGTCGGAAACAGCGCGTCGATGGATCACGTCGACGACATAGTGCGCATCAAGCAATGGTGGGCCGTTCTCGCGACCTATTTGCCCTCGTCGGCCTTGGAACAGCCGGACGCCGGCTTGCCGGTCAGCATCCCTCCGTCCGGGATGGTCCGGATCATGCAGCCGTTCGGTATGTTCTTGGGTTGCCCTGAAAATCCGAGGCCGATGACGGTCGTATTCGGGATGATATCTCTGCCGCTGCAGACCAGTTGGACGATGGCGCACCCTTTGATGCAGTCGCTTTGGCTGGTAGCAGGATGCACCGCCGAACTGCTGTCGCAAATGCAGCCCTGGCACGTCTGCGCCATCGACTCTGCTGCCGAGGCGAGGCAAAGCGCGATAGCGAGTGCGATCCCGAACGCGCTCATACTCCTGTGCATCTGGAGGCTTCCGTCCCCGGCCGAGTGTGCTTCGCCCCACCACGAATGTGAGGGGAACAGCCGACGCCGCAGAGGAGTTCCTCCCACGCGGCCTCCACGGTGAGGAGGGAGTGTCGAAAATCTACCGGCCCAGCACCTCACTCTGCCACCAGTTCGGGCCACGGCACGATCGTCGACTTCACCGTCCTCATCGCCATGGCGTCGGCGACGGCGCGGCCGATGCCATCTTCGGTGAAGGGATAGATGGTCTGCATGTCGAGCCACGGATATTTTCCGGCTGTACGATAGAGCATGTCGACGCCGAGCGGCAGATCGTTGGCGGTAAAGCCCCAGGAGCCGAGCAGGTTGAGGTCCTTGGTGCAGATGCGATGCCAGGAGGTGTCGATCGAGCCGGCGTCGGTGAACTGGCCCATCTCCACATAGGTGCCGCCGTCGCGCAGCATCTCGATGCCCTCGGGACCTGCCGTCGGATGGCCGGAGCAATCCATCACGAGATCGGCACCGAAGCGGCCTGCGATGTCGCGCACGCGCGCGATGCGTCCGGCCGGCGTCTTCAGCTCGGAAATATCGACCGCCGCCTCCGCGCCGAACTTTCTTGCCAGCTTCAGGCGCGGCTGTTCCGGCGCGCCGACGCAGATCACCCGCCCCGCCCCCATCTCCTGCGCGGCCGCGACCGCCAGAATCCCGATCGGCCCGGAGCCCTGGATCACCACCGTGTCGCCCCACGAGAACCCGCCGGCGCGCGCGGCGCGATTGAAGGCGCGGATGCAGGAGGTCAAGGGCTCCGACAGCGCGCCGAGCCGCAGCGACATGTCGTCCGGCAGCTTGTAGATTTTGGTGCCCGGCAGCATTTCCAGATCGACATAGACATATTCGGCCCAGCCGCCCCACAGATGCGGCGCCTTGTCGAAGCCGAGATAGCGGCCGTAATAGACCGGCGTCAGGCACTTGTTGGCGCTTTGCGGATAGTGGATGCAGTAATAGCAGTGGCCGCAGGGCATCAGCGGCGGGATCATCACCTTGGAGCCGACCGCAAGCGGCTTGCTCATGAAGTCTTCGGTGAACTCGCTGCCGCATTCGACGATGACGCCGCCGAGCTCATGGCCGAGCGTGAACGGCCAGGGCAGCGGCTTCGGCCAGTGGCCTTTGAGGATGTGCAGATCGGTGCCGCAGACGCCGCAGGCCCCGATCTTGATCAGCGCCGCCTTGCTGCCGACCTTCGGCCACGGCACGGTGCGGATCACCGGCTGCGCGCCCGGACCATCATGAGTGCAGACGCGGATCGGTTGCATGGCATTGTCTCCCCGGCGTTGCTTGGCGGACACCGAGCTTAAGAGAAGCCGGCAGCCATGCCAACCGCGGCCCCGATGGTTGGGGTGCGTCGGCGCTTTGGTGCAGGGCCCGTGCATTGTCACCTGCAGAGAACGCGGCTACTCAGTGTGCCAAACAAAATCACGGGAGCGAACGATGTCGAGGAGCCAGCTTTCACGCCGGGCGCTATTGGCCGCCATCGCCGCCGCGCCGTTCGTTCGCGGCGCCGCGGCGGCGGCCTGGCCGATCCGTCCGGTGCAGGTCATGGTGCCCTATCCGCCGGCCGGCGGCGCCGACACCACCGCGCGCATCCTCTATGCCAAGCTCGGCACCATGCTGGGCCAGCAGTTCGTCATCGAAAATCGCGGCGGGGCCGGCGGCACCATCGGCGAGGCCGTGGTCGCGAAGGCCGCCCCCGACGGCTACACCATCCTGCATGACGGCACCGCCTATTCGATCAACGGCGCCCTCTATGCGAACCTTCCGTTCGACTACGACAGGAGCTTCGATCCCGTCGCCCTGGTGTCGCTGGTGCCGAACATCCTGGTGGTGACGCCATCGTTGCCGGTGACGACGCTGGCCGACGTCATCGCCTATGCCAAAGCCGCGCAGAACGGCATCGACATGGCGTCGTCGGGCAACGGCACCCTGCAGCACCTGTCGCTCGAATTGTTTCGCGTCATGACCGGAGCCAAGGTGAACCATGTGCCCTACCGCGGCGGCGGCAACGCGCTGACCGATGTCATCGCCGGTCAAGTGAAATTCTTCTTCGCGAACGGATCATCGGTGGTGGGCCTGATCCAGAGCGGCCAGCTCAAGGCCATCGCCCACACCGGCAAGGGCCGGCTGAAAAGCCTGCCCGACGTTCCGCCGGCCTCCGACACCCTGCCCGGCTTCGAGGCCTATGAATGGAACGGCGTGTTCGTGCCGCACGGCACGCCGCCGGAAATCGTGCATGCCCTGAACAAGGCGATCAACGAGGCGACCGAAGCGCCCGAGATCAGACAGCGCTTCGAGCAGCTCAACATCGATACCCGGCCGACCAGGCCGGAGCAATTCGGCTCCTTCGTCAAGGGACAGATGGAGCGCTGGAGCAAGGTGGTGAAGGAAGCCAACATCAAGCTCGGTTGAATCGCGGCATGACGCTAACTTCGGAGTCAGAATCTGTCACCTTAGTCATTTGAAGTCATCGAATGAATTGGGTCTCCTGATCTCCCGCGGCGGATTGTCCGCTGCACTTCAACAATGGAGGAACAGGATGAACCACGGGCCCGTCAAATGCCTGGTTGCTGGCGTGTTCGCTGCGACGCTTGCTCTCGCTTCACCGGCGCTCGGCCGCGGCGGCGGCGGCTTCGGCGGTGGTGGTATGCACGGCGGCGGTTGGGGCGGAGGGATGCACGGGATGGCAGGCGGCATGCGTTTTGCCAGCCTCGGCGGTACGCCGCGCTTTGCGCATGCTGCATTCGATCACCGCTTCTTCCATCGCTTCCATCACTTCCATCGCTTTGCATTGGTCGGCGTCCCCTATGCCTACGGCTACTATGACGGCTGCTGGCGCAGGATATGGACGGCCTATGGACCGCAGTGGACCAACGTCTGCGGGGAGTACGGTTACTATTAGCCGCTGTCGCCGTGATGATCGCCGCCGGCATTTCCAGCCGGTGGCGGCCATCACGCTCATTTGCGAGCCCATCGGCGAAGCTCGGCGTAACATGCCTCGAGGCTGACCCGACCAGGGCGCGCAGCCGGGCGGTCGGAGACTTCAGACCATGACGGGAAGTCATCGTCGTATTCTGGTCGTGGAGGACGACCCGGAAACGGCTGGCCAGCTCGTGGAGCAGCTCACGACCAGCGGCTACCAGGTGGATTTGGCTGGTTGCGGCAGCGACGCGCTGAGCCGGGGCGCGGCCTGCGACTACGCGGTGATCACCATCGACCGCATGCTGCCCGACATCGATGGGATCACGGTGATGCGCCAGTTGCGAGATGACGGCATCGCCGCGCCGTTCCTGATCATCAGCGCACTCGGAGAAGTCGATGACCGGGTGCGCGGCCTGCGCGCCGGCGGAGACGATTACCTGGTCAAGCCGTTTTCCTTCGTCGAATTGTTGGCCCGCCTCGAAGCGCTCGGTCGGCGCAGCGAGACCATCGCCAAGGAGACCATCCTGCGCGTCGGCGATCTCGCGATCGACCTGATCTCGCGAACGGCCAGCCGACGCGGCACGGGTATCGAGCTGCTTCCCCGGGAATTCCAGCTGTTGGAGTATCTGGTCCGCAATGAAGGACGCGTCGTATCCCGCGCCATGTTGCTTCAACATGTCTGGGACCTTCATTTCGATCCGTCGACCAATATCATCGATGTTTATGTCGGACGGGTGCGTCGAAAGGTCGATGACCAGCAAGCCTATCCGCTGATCCATACCGTTCGCGGCGTCGGATACACTCTCCGTGCTCCTGGCTAAGACACTGACATCATCGACTTTCAAGCTGGCGCTGATCGCGATCGGGACGTTTGGCGCGATCGTGTCCGCCATCTTCAGCTACGTCTATTTGTCGACCTCCGGCTACGTGCGCAGCCGATCGGATCGTGCGATCATGGCCGAGGTGGCGGACCTCCGGGACGTCTACGAGCGATCGGGACGTGAAGGATTGATCGGCCTCATCCGCCAACGGACGTCCGACAAGGTCTTCGCAGGTCACGTCTATGTTCTCTCCGATCCCGCGTCCGCAGTCCTCGCGGCCAGCGCGGGAGAATGGCCGTCGAGGACAATGGCGGCCGCGGGCTGGAGCGAATTTCGCGTCCCCGCCGCGGCATCGGAGCGGACCGGCCGGCCGCTTGTGCGGGGAATGATGGACATTCTGGCGGGCGGCGATCGGCTGCTGGTCGGACGGGACATCACCGACCTCGATGATTTCACCGGGCAGATCGAGACGGCCGTGATCTTCGGCGTCTCGCTGATATTCGTGCTCGCCGGGGTCGCGAGCATCCTGGTGACGCGGCGGACCGTTGGACGAATCGAGCAGATCAACGCCACCAGCCGGGCCATCATGGCAAGCGGCCTGGACCAGCGCATCCCGCTCCGCGGCACCCATGATGAATGGGATCGTGTTGCCGAAAATCTGAATTTGATGCTGGACCGCATCGAAATATTGATGGGCGAGGTAAAGCAGGTGAGCGACAATCTGGCTCACGACCTGCGGACGCCACTGACACGAATGCGCGGGCGGCTGGAGAAGGCCTATCACGGCCAGCGTCTTGGCGAGGAGGCTCAGACGTTGATCGGCGACACCATCTCCGACCTCGATGCGGTGTTGAGAATCTTCACGTCGATCACCCGGATCGCGCAAATCGAAACCCAGGTGCGCAAGCAAGCGTTTCGAAGCGTGAATCTCGTCGAAATCGCCCGCGAGGTGGTCGAGCTATACGATGCCGCCGCCGAGCAGCGCCACAGCTGCCTCACCATGGCCGGTAACCGGCAGGTGCTGGCGATCGGTGATCGCGATCTGATTTTCGACGCCATCGCCAATCTCGTGGACAACGCCATCAAGCACGGCCGCGAGGGAGGAAAAGTCGTCGTTGCCTGCGAAATCATGAACGGAAGCCCGGTGGTATCGATCGCCGATGACGGGCCCGGCATTCCCGCCGACCAGTACGAACAGGTTTTCAAGCGCTTCTACCGGCTCGAACAGAGCCGCTACACGCCGGGAAACGGCCTGGGCCTCAGCCTGGTGGCAGCCGTTGCCCGTCTTCACGGTGCGCGCATCGACATGTTCGACAACTCGCCTGGGCTGCAATTCAAGCTCTGCTTCCCGGCACCGGGCACTCAGCGGCAATAGCCCGCGTTCGGTGGCGGCAGGCCGCAGGCTCCCGGGGCACCCGTCAAGACACGATGCCGCGATGTTTGGGATTGGTCGCGGCGGTTGGCCTAAAAAATACGCGTCGTTCTGATTGAACTCGCTCCGGAAGGAGCATAGCCTTGGCGCCGGATCGCAAAGAGGCTTCCCACGCCAGCAGCGCCAGAGCGGGTCGCTCCCGTGCGTGCCAGTCGAAGTGGGGCGGTTCCACGTGTTGGTGCACCAAGACGGCGCTGGTAACAGCGCCGTTTTTGTTGGCGAAGCGGAAGCCGCTTGCGCGATGGTTCGCCACGATGCCGGCGCAGCCACCGCCCCGCTCCAGGAACACTGCCATGCCCGTTTCAACGAAAGTGCCGACGCCGGCCCATCAGCTCGATCTTCCCGGCGAAGTCGAGAGGCTGCTCGCCGAGCTCGGCGTCGGCCGACCCCGCTTCAGCAATGGTGCGCTCCAGGTCCGAACGCCGATCACCGGCGAAATCATCGGGCAGATCCGGGAGACCAGCTCGAACGACGCCATGGCGGCCGTCGAAGCGGCGCATGCGGCATTCTGGGCCTGGCGGCTCGTGCCCGCGCCCAAGCGCGGCGAACTCGTCCGGCTCTTTGGCGAGGAATTGCGCGCCCGCAAGGCCGCCCTGGGCCGGCTGGTTTCGATCGAGGTTGGCAAGATCGTCTCGGAAGGACAGGGCGAAGTCCAGGAGATGATCGACATCTGCGATTTCGCGGTCGGGCTGTCGCGCCAGATCTACGGCCTGACCATCGCGACCGAACGCGGCGAGCATCGGATGATGGAGAGCTGGCATCCGCTCGGCGTCACCGCCATCATCTCGGCCTTCAATTTCCCGGTGGCGGTGTGGGCATGGAACGCGGCACTTGCCCTGGTGTGCGGCAACAGCATCCTCTGGAAGCCGTCGGAGAAGACGCCCCTGACCGCGCTCGCGACGCAGGCGTTGCTCGAACGAGCGCTGGCTCGTTTCCGGCAGGATGGCGGGCCGGCGCCGGAGGGCCTCTCGGCGGTGCTGCCTGGCGGTCGCGAAGCCGGCGAGACGCTCGTCGACCACCCCAAGGTCGCCCTGGTCTCGGCCACCGGATCCACCGCGATGGGCCGCGCCGTCGGCCCGCGGCTGGCGAGGCGCTTCGCGCGCGCGATTCTGGAGCTCGGCGGCAACAATGCGGCGATCGTCACCCCGAGCGCCGACCTTGATCTGACGCTGCGCGGCGTCGCCTTTGCGGCGATGGGAACAGCCGGCCAGCGCTGCACGACGTTGCGCCGCCTGTTCGTTCACGAGAACGTCTACGCCAGCTTCGTGCCGCGCCTGAAGCGCGCCTATGCATCCGTTGCGATCGGCAACCCGCTCGAAGCCGGCACGCTGATCGGCCCCCTGATCGACCAGACCGCCTATCGGCGCATGCAAAGCGCGCTTGCAGCCGCGAAAGAGGCCGGCGGGACCATCCATGGCGGCGAACGCGTTGCCATCGACGGCGCGGCCGATGCCTGTTACGTCCGCCCGGCCCTGGTCGAAATGCCGGCGCAGAGCGGGCCGGTGGCTCACGAGACCTTCGCGCCCATTCTCTACGTGATGAAATACAGCGAAATCGACAGCGCGATCGAGCTGCATAATGCCGTGGCGCAAGGCCTCTCGTCCTCGATCTTCACCAACGACCTGCGCGAGGCCGAAACCTTCCTGTCGGCGCGCGGCTCCGATTGCGGGATCGCAAACGTCAATATCGGGCCGTCAGGCGCGGAAATCGGCAGCGCATTTGGCGGCGAAAAAGACACCGGTGGCGGGCGGGAGTCCGGCTCCGACGCATGGAAGGCCTATATGCGCCGCGCAACCAACACCATCAATTACGGCCACACGCTGCCGCTCGCCCAGGGCGTCAGGTTCGACCTGCTCTAACGCCCGTCAATCCGGCCGGCACACTTCATGCGACGACGCTCTGCCGTGGTATTTTCCCTGGCCTCGCCGAATCGAACCCTTTGTTAACCATTCGGAACAAGGGTGAATCGGGGCGGCAGCGAAGGGGCATGCAATGGGAATCGCGTTTCAGACGCCAAGGGCCGACGTGGCTCTGATGGAACCGCCGGTGCTGCAAGCGCAGGGGCCGCTGGACGACGTCTTCTTTGGCGCGCCGGCAAGCGAGCAAGCCTTCTGCGGCGAAGCAGGCCTATTGAAAGGACCGTCCTTCAATGCGGACGAACTCCTGAAGATCCGCGAGCTGATCAAGGGCCATCTGGTCGAAACCGCGCATGGTCAGTCGCCGCGGGCGGCGGCAGCGATCGCGGGCGTGGAGCTCGATCAATATCATCTGATCTCGAGCGAGATCGATCACGCCAAGCTGCTGTCCAAGCAGGGGCGAATTCTGCCGAAGCGGGTGGTCGACGCGATCAAGGAGATGTCGTTTTTCGATTACCTGCGAAAGACGATGGGGCCGTACTGCCTATCGGACGAGGAAGGCGTCGGCCAGGAGCAGGTCTGCTTCCGCATCGTGCGCCCGGAGCGCCGCGAGGATGTCGGCTCGCTGCATCGGGACGCCTGGTTCTGGGATCACTACGGCTTTCACCGGCCCGAAGGGGTGGGACGCGGAAAAGTCTGGGTCGCAGTGTCGGGCGATCCCGATCGCGCCGGCCTGTTGCTCGCACCGGGATCGCACCACAAGCCCGCGCCGTACCGCACCGACACCGTGAACGGCAAGCTCGGCTTCGTCCCCGATTTCGATATCCATGAAATCGGCCTGCAGCGCTACTGCGGCGACCTCGGCGAGCCCATCATGTTCAATTACAACACGCTGCATGTCGGCTCGCTCAATCGCTCAGGGCGGTGCCGCGTGAGTTTTGAAGTCACGGTCATGTTCAAGGCCTTTTCTTGAACGGACAAGCTGCGGCTTCATTCGCCGGGTGCCGGATCGGATGATCCGCTAACCCACCGTTAACCCTGCCGGCCGTAGGGTCTGCCGACGCCGAAACGGCGGTCGTCGGGTGGCGGGATGAGCTTCGCGCACAAAAAATCAATCGTTCCGGCAGCCGAAGAGCGCCGCCGCTTCCAGCGCGTCAAGGTGCATCTGCTCGGCCGCTACATGCTGCCCGACCGGCGCGAATTTCCGTGCCAGATTGTCAACATGTCGCCCGGTGGCGTTGCCCTGCTCGCGCCCGGCATCGGCAATGTCGGCGATCGCGTGATCGCCTATCTCGACCATATCGGCCGCGTCGAGGGCAAGATCACCCGCATCATCGACAATGGTTTCGCCATGACCATCGGTGCGACCGCGCGCAAGCGCGACAAGCTCGCGGCGCAGCTCACCTGGCTTGCCAACCGCGACATCCTCAATCTGCCGGAAGACCGCCGTCATGACCGCAGGATTCC
>JAFAUV010000104.1 GCA_019243075.1 Bradyrhizobium sp. | reverse complement strand
TACCGACCTTCCGAAAAAGAGCCGTTCATGAACGAGCGTCAGCGCGACTATTTCCGCGCCAAGCTCCTGAACTGGAAGGACGAGATCCTCAGGGAATCGAAGCTGACCCTGCAGACCCTGCAGGAGGAGAACGTCAACCACCCCGATCTCGCCGATCGGGCCTCTTCCGAGACCGACCGCGCCATCGAGCTTCGCGCCCGCGACCGCCAGCGCAAGCTGATCTCGAAGATCGACGCCGCGCTGCAGCGCATCGAGGACAACACCTACGGCTATTGCGAGGAGACCGGCGAGCCGATCTCCCTGAAACGCCTCGAGGCCCGTCCGATTGCGACCCTCTCGGTGGAAGCGCAGGAGCGCCACGAGAAGCGCGAGAAGGTCTACCGCGACGAATAGCCCTTCGGGCGATTCGTTCTCCACTTGAAGTGCCGGCCGATTTCCGTTTGAAATCAACTTGCTCGCGGCACCTTTTGAATCCACGATTCCGCATGAGCTGATGTTGTGGGCGAACATGAGGTGCCCAAGCGACGGCCTGCGCAGATGGACCCAACTCTCGAAGCCGCCCGGATCATCGCAACGTCGCGCCGCAATCGCGCCGCGCTGAAGGCGTTGCCGCCTGATCTCGCGCCGGCCGACGAGGCCGAGGGCTATCGCGTCCAGCGCGCCGTGCATGACCTGATGCTGCCAAGCACGGGTGCCCTGGTCGGGTACAAGATCGGCTGCACCAGCACGGTGATGCAGGAATATCTCGACATTCCACATCCATGCGGCGGTGGCCTGTTTGCGCGCGGCGTCCATGACACCGGCGCCAGGCTGGCTGCGTCCGATTTCGTGCGCATCGGCGTCGAATGCGAGATTGCGGTCCGCCTCGCGCGCGATCTCGCTGCTTCCGAGGAACCGTTCACCGCCGAGTGGGTGATGGAGGCGATCGAAGCCTATCTGCCCGCCATCGAGCTCGTCGACGACCGCTATGAGCAATGGGAGACGCTCGGCGCCCCGACGCTGATCGCAGACGACTTCTTTGCCGCAGGTTGCGTGCTGGGCGCGCCCCGCGCCCGCAACGCCGCGCCCGACTTGCTCTCGGTCACTGGCCGAGCGCTGATCAACGGCGAGGAGGTCGGCCGCGGCACCGGCGCCGACGTGCTCGGCCATCCCCATCACGCGCTCGCCTGGCTCGCCAATCATCTGGCCGCGGAGGGTCGCGGCCTGCACAAGGGGCAGATCGTGCTGACGGGGAGCCTGGTCAAGACGGTGTGGTTGAAGGCCGGCGACCACGTCCTGATGGAGCTGGATGGGCTCGGCAAAGTCGAGGCGAGTTTCGACTAGGGCAGGCGCCGGCTAATCCCCGCTGTCGTCCTCGCCCATGGCCCGCCTGCAACAAAAAAAGCAGGCGGCAGTGACCACAGGATCAGCCGCTTCAACCGGCATTCCCTGCGCGATGGTTTACGGTTTATAGCGCGCTCTCCCCGGGGTGCCGGGCTTGATAGCCCCCGTCGCTTGCGATGATGCTCGCAAGCTTGATCCAGCATCGGGAGATCAGGACCACACGCCTTCGCCGTCGACCTTGGCGCCGCGCGCCTTGCAGCACCAAAGCGTCCATCGCATCCCAAACCCAACCTCCGTGGCGATCGCGAGAGCGCCCCTCTTCTCGGGTTAACGACAAGAGTATCAATGGCACTGAATCGGGTTTCTGGAAAAGCGAAATATTTTTGTGGGAGGGGGGACTCGACGGGCAAATCGGTGCGTCGTTGGAACCGCCGTTGACCCTGCCGAATGTGCACGGCACGATCAGCAGGATGCGCTTCGAGATTCTGGGCGAGATCTCCGACGTCGAAACCTTTGCCACCGGGGGGTATCCGCGAGGTAGCCCGCCTGCGGCGCAACTATGGGCGAGGCCGCTGGCGCAAGCGCAAGGGAATTGCTCGTGTGCGATTGACAGATGGCACGATCCATCTGGCTGAGTTACATTGGTATGAGGCGACCGGGATCGGACGCAAGGAATTCAAGATCAAGCACCTGCTTTGAAGGCATGACAAAGACACGAGCAAAACAACTCGTCATCTGCGTGGACAACGACGGCTACGCGGCCTCACTCGAGAAACGCAAGATTTATGTCGTGCTCCGCGATGCGGCGGCCGACAAGCACGGCATGCTGCGGGTCGTTGATGAATCCGGCGAGGATTATCTCTACCCAAAGGCACTGTTTCGGCCGATCGCACTGCCGCAGGCGGTGAAGAGGGCTGTGCTCGCTGCGTAGTATCGTAGGGCGGGTTTGTTGGCCGAAGGCATAACCCACCGCTTCTATAAATTGATTTCGCGACAGCCGGAAGGGCGACGACACGCCACTCACCCGCGATTTGACCGTTTCTCTTTTCACGACGAATCGACGGGTGCCCACGGCCCGCCTGCGACAAAAAAGCAGGCGGCAGTCGCCATGGCTCGGGCGACATTTTCATGGGGTGCCTGGCAGGAATGGATTCACAATGACGAGTCGACCAAAGCGGCGCCCGTGCTGCATATCTTCGCTGTACAGTGTGTCGCAACCGTCCTCGATCGCGGAGGCAACGATGAGTGCATCGTAAAAGGCGAGGCCGTGATCGCGAGCCAGCACGAGTGCACCGACGGTCGTTTTGGCAGTCAGCGGCGACACGGGCTCGAGGGCCCTTTCGATGTCAGCGAGCGCCAGCGCGATTTCATCCCAATTCCTGCCCGACTTCTTACCCAGCACATTTGCCATCTCGTTCAGGACCTGAGCGCTGATCCTGCCGCCTCTTTCAATCAGGTCTTGCGAGATTTCTGCCTTCTCGCCTTCTTGCTGTGCATAGACGAGGATGTTCGTATCGAAAAACGCGATCAACGTTCGTTCGCCTCGTCGCGATTGAACTTATAGTCGGGCGGCAGTTTCCATTTGCGTGCGCGAATATTTGTCAAGGCGGCCTTTCGCCGGTCTTCCTTCTGCACGACCAGTGTGCGTTCGACCACGTCAATGACGTTCAGTTCGTCGCCCGCTTGCAGCCCCATCCTATCGACCAGCGCTTTGGGCAATCGGACGGCAAGGCTGTCGCCCCATTTCGAAACCTGCATGGCCCTCTCCAACGTTTAATCGTCTATGATATCATTCACGTGATATCATAACAAGGGGCGTGAGCCTGCCAAAAAACACGACGGCCTCCGGCAGGGGAGCTACCGGAGGCCGCGTTGGTACACTTCATTGCGCCTAGGTTCGCAATGCAGTGTGGGAGCTCTTGGGTCATCGCTAGAACGGCAGCAGCACGTCCATCACCTGCTGGCCGTAGCGCGGTTGCTGGATGTCCGTGATCTGGCCGCGGCCGCCGTAGGAAATGCGGCCCTGCGCGATCTTGGAGGAATCGATGGTGTTGTCGCTCTGGATGTCCTCCGGCCGCACGATGCCGGCGACGATCAATTCGCGCATCTCGGAATTGACCCGGATCTCCTGCTTGCCTTCGACCACGAGATTGCCGTTCGGCAGCACCTGGGTCACGACCGCGGCGATGTTGGTCGTCAGCGTTTCCTGGCGCTGGATCGAACCCTTGCCGTCATATTGCGAAGTCCCGTTCGCCTGCAGGAGGTTGCCGGGCAGCACCTTCTGTTGCTGCAGGCCCAGCGTCTTGGCGCCGAGGAAATCGGTGATGGCGGAGCCCTCGGAGCCGGTGAGGTTGCGCTGCGTCTCGTTGGCGAAATTGGCCTGGTCGGTGATGTTGACGGTCACGGTGAGGAGGTCGCCGAGCTGGTGCGCACGCTGGTCCTTGAAGAAGGAGCGCGAGCCGTTCCGCCACAGCGAATTGGGATTGTAGGACACCGTCTCCGGCTTCGGCATCGGCATCGATACCGGCTTGTAGCCGGGCTGCGACGTCGGATTGTCGATCGATGTCAGCTTCGGCTCCTCGCCGATCTGCGACAGCCGGCTCACCGCGGAGCAGCCGCTGGCGACGCAGGCCAGTGCGAGCAGCGAACCACCCAGCGCGACACGCTTGCAACCATGACTGAACTTGAAACGGGACATTTACGTTACTCTGATCTCGAGGTGACTTGGCCGGAGGAGACTTGGTTCGACGGGACCTGGCTTGAACTGACTTGCGGATGGTTGTCGGCGGCGGTCGAGGCGGGCGTCTCGGCGAGGCCGGGGTCGGTGATGACGACGGGCTGGGGCGTGGCGATCTGGATCGTGACCTGGCCGCGGCCGCTGACCACGCCGGTCACCGTGCGCTTGGACTGCAGGTTGATCACATTCACCACGTCGCCCTCGGTGCCGCTGTCGAGCGCCTTGCCGCGCGTGGTGAGATAAAGGCCCGCGGTCTGGTAGATCACGGTCACGCCCTGGTCGCGCTGCACGAGATCGGGCTTGGCGAGATCGGCGACTTTCAGCGCCTGTCCGGCGCGCATCGGCCGGCGCATCTGCATGCCCACCGCGCCCTCGCGCGCGGCGGCGTCGCCACCGATTTCCAGCTTCGGGCGCCGCTCGACCATGAGATCGGACGATTTCAGCACGTCAGTGCGCTCGACATTGCGGGTCAGCACCGCGGCCTCGACGGTCTCGATCGCGCTGCCGGTGAAGCGCAGCCGCGTCGGAGCGGCGTTGGAATCGTTGCCGATCTCGAAGGTCACGTCGAAGCGCGTGGAGCGCGAGTCGTAGTGCACGGCAATCGGCTGCATCGCGCCGGTATTGTAGGCGTCGAGATGCAGGTCCTGCACGTCGCGGTCGAAGGCGAGCTGCAGGTTGGCGGCATCGCCAAGGCCGCCGCGATGCTCGATCGCATGCCCGACCGCATCCTGGATGTCCTTGGCGCCGAGGTTGCGCGCAAGCCGCGTCACCGTGACTTCCCTGATGTCCTTGGTATCGACGCCGATCACCTGGTGCGCCCGCAGCGCCGCGATCACCTGTGCCGTCGGCAAACTGCCCGTGGTGCCGAGGTCGGGGGCGCGGTAGATCGCGATCTGGCTGAAGGTGCCGGCATTGTCGATGACGTCGCCGATCCGGACCACGTCGCCGGTGACGGTGACGGCGGCGCGCAGCACCGGCAGCGCGATCGCCGGCGGCGTGTCGGAGGTCCAGTCCGGGGCGGCCTCGGGCGAGCCGGCGAAGGCGGGCGCCGGCAGTGCTGCGATCAGCGCGGCGGCAAGCAGGAGAGGGCGCAACGGCATCATCAGCTCCCTCAGCGGAACAGCGCGGTGGTGGTCTGCATCATCTGGTCGGCCGCCGAGATCACCTTTGAGTTCATCTCATAGGCGCGCTGCGCGGTGATCAGGTTGCTCATCTCGGAAACCACGTCGACGTTGGACTGCTCCAGGCTGCCTTGCGTGAGGCTGCCGTAACCCTCGGCATTGGCGGTGCCGTCCTGCGGCGGGCCCGACGAGGGCGTATCGGTGTACTGGTTGCTGCCGACCGGCTGCAGGCCGCCCTTGTTGATGAAGCGCGTCAGGCCGATCGTGCCGATGATCTGCGAGGTCGTCGAGCCCGGCGCCGTCACCGAGACCTGCCCCTGCGCGTTGACGGTGATGCCCGACGAGTTGTTGGGAATGGTGATGGTCGGCTGCACCGGGTTACCCTGCGCAGTGACGATGCGGCCCTGGTTGTCCATCTGGAAGGTGCCGTCGCGGGTGTACTGGTAGGTGCCGTCCGGCATCAGGATCTTGAAGAAGCCTTCGCCGGTGATGGCCATGTCGAGATCGTTGCCGGTCGTCGACAGCGTGCCTTGCGTCATCGAGCGCGGCGTGCCGACAGTCTTGACGCCGCCGCCGAGGTCGATGCCGACGGGCAGGATGGTGCCTTGGTCGGAGGCCTGCGCGCCGACGCGGCGCACATGCTCGTAGATCAGGTCCTGGAACGCCACGGTCTGCTTCTTGTAGCTGGTGGTGTTGATGTTGGCGATGTTGTTGGAGATGACCTGAACGTTCAGTTCCTGGGCCGCCATTCCGGTTGCAGCGGTGCGAAGCGCTTGCATGTTATCTACTCCTCAGAACTTTGTTTGCGCATGATCTCGGTCGGAAACCGGTTCTCACTTTTTCAGGATCACGCGTCATGACGGCACATCGGCGAGCTTCTCGATCGCCGATTTATGCAGGTCCGACTGCTGCGACAGCATGTTGGCCATGTTGCTATAGGCGCGGTTCAATTCGATCATGCGGCTCATCTCGACCACCGAGCTCACATTCGATTTCTCGACGAAGCCCTGGCGCACCGTGGATTTGGTATCCTGCTGCGGCGCGCCGCCTTCGCCAGCGGCATAGAGGTTGTTGCCCTGCTTCAAGAGCTTCTGCGCATCGGCGAAGCTGACGAGGCGCAGCTTGCCGCGGATCGAATCGGTGCGCGCCGTGCCTTCCTGCACGGTGATGGTGCCGTCGCCCGAAATGGCGATGTCGTGATCGGTCGGCTGGAACACGATCGGACCGGAGTTGCCGAGCACCAGATCGCCGTTGGCGGTGACGAGCTGGCCGGTCGAGTTGATCTGCAGGTTGCCGTCGCGGGTGTAGCGTTCTCCGCCGGCCGACTGCACCGTCAGGAAGGCATTGCCGCTGATGGCGACGTCGAGCGGGTTGTTGGTCTGCTCGAGCCCCCCCTCAGTGAAATCGCGGAAGGTGCCGCGGTCCTGCACATAGGAGACGCGGCGGTCCGCGCCCTTGAAATTGTCTTCATGCGCGCCGGAGGTCAGATATTCCTCGAACAGCATGTGATCGGCCTTGTAGCCGCTGGTGTTGACGTTCGCGATGTTGTTGGCGACGACATCGAACTGCCGGTCCAGCGTCATCTGTCGCGAAAGTCCGACGAGAAGTGCATTCTCCACCGCTGATCTCCCCTTGCATCCATCCCGCCGCGCCGCTCTCCCAAGCAGCTCCTGCGAGCCATCCGTGAACCGCCTTGGCTCTCCCAAGCCGGCTGGTTCGGCATGGCTCTCAGCGAAAGCCGTGCCAAGCCGGAAGTCGCATTCATTTCAGACGCTTAAACGTTCGGAAGAAGCCGAACAGGGCGGCAGAAAGGTCTTGTTGACCATGTTTGCCCGGCAAGTTTTTCCCAGTGACGATCCAATCGAAAGGAACCATTAACCATTGTTACCTAGCGTCGCTCTCGGGAGCGCGTGTGCGCTGGGGGCATCGTATCGCGTGATGTTGGGCTGCCTGGCCGGCAACGGGCTCGAGCGAGGACCGGACCGAGCGCCATGGCAGAGAACGAAGCGGAAGGTGGTGGCGGCGAGACCACCGAAGTCGCCGCCCAGCCCAAGAACAAATTCAAGCTGGTCGTGATGGTCGTCGGCCTGCTCGTCCTGCTCGGCGGCGGGGCCGCGACCTATTTCCTGTTCTTCCGCCACCATGATGAAGAGGGGCAGCACGCCGAGATGGCGAAGGTGAAGCCGCCGGTGTTCGTCGATGTGCCGGACATGCTGGTGAACCTCACCGGCAATCCCGGCGAGCGGGTGCAATATCTCAAGGTGAAGGTCGTGCTTGAACTCAAGGAGGAAAAGCAGATCGAAGAGATCAAGCCGACCATGCCGCGCGTCACCGACATCTTCCAGACGTACTTGCGCGAGCTGCGCCCGGCCGACCTCACTGGTTCGGCCGGCCTGTTCCGCCTCAAGGAGGAGCTGACGCGGCGGGTGAACAATGCGGTCGCGCCGGTCAAGGTCAGCGCCGTGCTGTTCAAGGAAATCGTGGTTCAGTAAGGCAAAGACGATGGCGGGCAACGATCCGGTCGACCAGGATGCCATAGCCGCGCAATGGGAAGCCTCGCTCGACTCCGAGGATCCCGCGGCTGCAGAGCAGGAAGCCGCCGCCAACGAACTCACGGAATCGATGGCCCTGCAATGGGCCGCCATGGTCGAGGACGGCAGCCGCGACTTCGGCAACGGCAAGAACTCCGGCGAACGCGTGCTTTCGCAGGAGGAAATCGACAATCTGCTCGGCTTCACCGTCGGCGACGTCAACCTCGATGAAAACAGCGGCATTCGCGCCATCATCGATTCGGCGATGGTCTCCTACGAGCGTCTGCCGATGCTCGAAATCGTGTTCGACCGCCTGGTGCGGTTGATGACGACGAGCCTGCGCAATTTCACCTCCGACAACGTCGAAGTCTCGCTCGACCGCATCACCTCGGTGCGCTTCGGCGACTACATGAATTCGATCCCGCTGCCCGCCGTCATCAGCGTGTTCAAGGCGGAGGAATGGGAGAATTTCGGCCTCGCCACCGTCGATTCCAACCTGATCTATTCGATCATCGACGTGCTGCTCGGAGGCCGGCGCGGCAATTCCGCCATGCGCATCGAGGGCCGGCCCTATACGACGATCGAGACCAGCCTGGTGAAGCGCCTCGTCGAGGTCGTGCTCACCGACGCCGAGCAGGCGTTCCGGCCGCTGTCGCCGGTGCGATTCTCCATCGACCGGCTCGAGACCAACCCGCGCTTTGCCGCGATCTCGCGGCCGGCCAACGCGGCGATCCTGGTTCGCCTGCGCATCGATATGGAAGACCGCGGCGGCAATGTCGAGCTGCTGCTGCCCTACGCCACCATCGAACCGATCCGCAGCGTGCTGCTGCAGATGTTCATGGGCGAAAAATTCGGCCGCGACCCGATCTGGGAAGGCCATCTCGCCACCGAGATCGCCCAGGCCGAGATCGGCGTCGACGCCGTGCTCTACGAGTCCAATATACCGCTGAAGAAGCTGATGACGCTCAAGGTCGGCGATACGCTGCCGCTCGACATGCGGGCCGACGCGCTGGTGTCGGTACGTTGCGGCAGCGTGACGCTGACGGAGGGACGGATGGGCCGGGTCGGCGACCGCGTCGCCATCCGCGTCACCAAGCCGCTGCGCAAGCCCAAGACGACGCTGGCGATGTTCGAAAAGGCGGACGAGCAGAACCAGCTGATGGAGGCCCAATGAACCACTCGCTAGGCATGGCGATCGAAGCGCTGGTCGCGGTTTTGCTCCTGATCACCATCGGTTACTGCATGCTCCTGAACAATCGCCTGAAGCGGCTGCGCTCCGACGAGCATTCGCTGAAGGCGGTCATCGCCGAGCTGATCACGGCAACCGAGATCGCCGAGCGCGCCATCGGCGGGCTCAAGCACGCGGTGCGCGACGTCAACGAGGACCTCGGCAACCAGCTCGCTTCCGCGACGCAGATGTCCGAGCATCTCAAGCGCCAGCTCTCCGAATGCGACCACGTGGTGCGCCGCCTCTCCAAGATCGCGATCGCGGCAAGGCCGAACGCGGTCGCCGAGCCCGAGGCCCCGCGGCTGCCGCCAACGGTTTCCAACGCCAAGGCGGTCGCCGCCGCGGCGCAGGCATTCTCCGAACGGCGAAGGACCGGCGGCCTCGCGGCATGAAATCGTTTCGTAACATCCGCGTCATTCCGGTGGTCGTGGTCGCGGTCTGCTGCCTGGTCGTGCTCAAGATCGCAGGCCTGGTGCTCGATGGCGGCTACGTATTCGACTACGATCCCGGGCGAACCACCTCGTCCTGGGCGCAGGACAATTTGAATTTCCCGGGCGGCGCCAAGCAGGCCGCCGCGAAGGACGATGGCGACATCACCGGCTCGGTCCACGGCGCGCCCAAGGATGCGCCGAAAGACGACAAGCCGAAGCCGGAAGTGCCCGACACCAAGCCCGACGGCGTGGTGCTTCATCCCGAAGACAACCAGCCGCCGGTCTCGCCCTCCGAACGCGCGATCCTGGAGCGGCTGCAGTCGCGTCGCCAGGAACTGGATGCGCGCGCCCGCGAGATCGACATCCGCGAGAGCCTCTTGAAGGAGGCGGAGAAGCGGATTCAATCCAAGGTGGAGGAGGTGAAGGCGGCCGAAGCCAAGGCGGCGGCCGACAATGCCGAGAAGGCCGAGGCCGAAAACGCCAAATTCAAGGGCATCGTCACCATGTATGAAAACATGAAGACGAAGGACGCCGCCAAGGTGTTCGACAGGCTGGAAATGCCCGTGCTGATCGAGATCGCCGCGCAGATCGCACCGCGCAAGATGTCCGACATCCTGGGGCTGATGCAGACGGATTCCGCCGAACGGCTGACGGTCGAGCTCGCGCGCCGGGCAAGCGGCGACAGATCTCCCGGCGCTTCGGCCGATCTTCCCAAGATCGAAGGCAAGGTCCTGCCGCAAAAGTAGCATTTGGCGGGATATTTAACAGGACGTTAATTCGCCAATCCTAGACTCGCAAACGGCCGCAATGGGTCAGCGCGGCCCGCTTCCTCCAAGAGCGGATCGTCGAACCGGAACACGTCTGGAAAAAATGGCGAGCGCAGCCAGAAGGTTATCGTCGCTCATCTGCGCTTTGGCGCGGACGGCGCGGTTGCGGCCGCTGGCGGTCGGCATGCTCATGTCGCTGGCCTTGATCCCGCAGGCTTGCCAGGCCGAGCCGGCGCAGCTCGAGCCGGTGCGGGGAGAGGCGGCGTTTTCCGATGCCGGCGGCTTCGCGCGACTGGTGTTCAAGCTCGCCCAGGACGTCGCCTCCGAGGTCACCAGCGCCGGCTCCATTGTCGTGATCCGCTTCGAGCGGCCGGTCGCGCTCTCGGCCGACCGTCTGGCCGAGTCGGTACCCGACTACGTTTCCGGCGTTCGCGTCGACCCCGACGGCACCGCCATCCGCTTGTCGCTGGCGCAGCGGGTGCGGATCAACACCATGCAGGCCGGCGAGCGCACCTTCGTCGACCTGCTGCCCGACAGCTGGACCGGGCCGCCGCCGCCGCTGCCGATCGAGGTGGTGCGGGAGCTCGCCGAGCGGGCGCGGGCGGCCGAGCGCGCGCTCCGCCAGCAGCGCGCCGAGGCGCTGGCGAAGAAGAAGCCGCCGATCCGCGTGCGCGCGCTGGTGCAGCCGACCTTCGTCCGTTTCGTGTTCGACATGCCCGACGGC
>JAFAUV010000421.1 GCA_019243075.1 Bradyrhizobium sp. | reverse complement strand
CCGGGGCTGGCAAGGTCGTTGACGGTATACTGCGTCAGCGGCGTTGTTTTTTTGCGCCCTTTTCTGCGCTGCACCACAGCGCGGTTTCATTCCAGCGGGACCGAATCATGCTCTGGTGTGACCGAGCGCACAGACGGCCGGCCCCGGCCGCTGTCACCGATTGCTTTCAAATTGCGGCCGACCGATAACGACCCATAAAATGGCGCCTACGGTCGACCGCGTGTTCTGGGCATCAACGCTGGGGGCAGCCATGATGTACAACGGTTTTCTGGGTGTTTGCGGCGTGCTGTTGCTGGGCCTCGCTCTGGCACCTTTGCCTGCGAGCGCCCGGCAAGATCGCGACAAGGCAGCCTGCGCCAGGGGCGCCACGAACGAGGAGCGCATCGCAGCCTGCGGCCGCGTCCTCGATCGCGGCGAGCGCGAGTCGCGCGAGGAGCGCTCGGCTGCCTATGTCAACCGCGCTTTTGCCTACAACAACCAGCACGAATACGACCTCGCCATCCGTGATCTCGACGAGGCGATCACGATCAATCCGCGCAACTCACACGCCTTCAACAACCGCGCCTGGGCGTTCAAGCAGAAGGGCGATTACGAGCGCGCTTTGCGCGACTATGGCGAGGCGCTGCGCGTCGAGCCGAAGAACAACGTCGCGCGCGTCAACCTGGCGGACGCCTTTCGCGACAAGGGCGAGTACGACCAGTCGATCCGTATCTGCGAGGACGCGCTGCAGCAGGAGCCGACCAACGCCTATATCTTCAGCGTGCGGGCGCGCGCCTATCTCGGCAAGGGCGACCGCGACCGCGCCGTGCGCGACTACGACGAGGCGATCCGCCTCAATCCCAAGAGCGATGATTTCCGCACCGGCCGCGGCGATATCTTCCGCGAACGCGGCGACAACGAGCGGGCGGTCCGCGACTATGACGAAGCCGTCCGCGTCAATCCCAAGAACTGGTACGCCAATTATGCCCGCGGCCTGTCCGACAACGACAGCGGGCAGGCCGACCGTGCGCTGCACGACCTCGACGAAGCGCTGCGCATCAATCCGCGCGCGGCGGTCGCGCTCAATCTGCGCGGCCTGATCTACCGGCTGCAGGACAAACTCGATCCGGCCATGGAGGACCTCAACGAGGCGCTGCGGATCAATCCGCAATTCGCCGTCGCGCTCGCCAATCGCGGCGACGTCTGGCGCCGCAAGGGCGATGTCGGCCGCGCGCTGAGCGACCTGAATGAAGCGCTGCGGCTCGATCCCTCGATCACGCCAGCCTATGTCACGCGCGGCCTGGTGCTGGAGAAAACCGGCGACACCGAGCGCGCCCGCGCCGACTACCAGACCGCCCTGAGCCGCACGGCCGGCAAGTTCACCACGCTCAAGGCCGCGCTCGACACCGCGCGGGAACATCTGGCCGCGCTCGGCGGCGGCACCGCGCCGCCCGCCGCGAGCGCGCCGCCAAGCCGGCCGGCTCAGGCCGTGCCGGCGCCCGGCGCCTCCCCGGTCGCGGCCGCGGCAACGATCGACGAGCGCGGCCCTCGCGTGGCGCTCGTGATCGGCAACGGCGCCTACGCCAATGTCACGGCACTCGCCAATCCTCCCAACGATGCGCGCGACATGGCGAGCACGCTGCGCGATCTCGGCTTCAGGGTGATCGAAGGCTACAACCTCGACGGCGCGAAGATGCGCAGCAAGATCGCCGACTTCGGCGCGGCGATGCCCGGCGCCGGCGTGACGCTGTTCTATTACGCCGGGCACGGCATGCAGGTCGCGGGCAAGAACTATCTCGTGCCCGTCGACGCCAAGCTGGAGCATCCCTCTTCGCTCGGCCTCGAAGCCGTCGAGGTCTCGACCGTGATCTCGGACATGGAGTCGGAGAAGCGGATCAACCTCGTCTTCCTCGACGCCTGCCGCGACAACCCGCTCTCGCGCAGCCTCGCCCGGTCCATGGGCACCACCCGCTCGGCAAGCGTCGGCCAGGGTCTGGCCCAGCTCAATGCCGGCATCGGCACGCTGATCACCTTCGCCACCAGCCCCGACACCGTCGCCCTCGATGGCACCGGCAAGAACAGCCCGTTCACCACGGCACTGCTCAAGCATATCCGCACGCCGGGACTCGAGGTCCGCGCCATGCTGACCCGCGTCCGCGCCGACGTGATCAGGGCCACCAACGAGCAGCAGGTGCCCTGGGATCATTCCTCCCTCACCGGCGAGTTCTATTTCAAGCCGAACTCCTAAAGCGCGGTGAATAGCGGCGGCCGCAGCACGAACGATCGGAAGGAAACCGCCATGCGCAAATTGATTGCCTTCGATGAGGACACGGCCGCCAAGCTCAAGCAATTGGCGCGGGATCGGATGGCGACGTTTCAGGAACTGGCGGACGAAGCCTTCGCCGACCTCCTGAAAAAGCATGGCATTCCCATCGACCTGAAGGACGCGCTGCGCAAGAGCGCGCGCGACAGCGGCGCCACCGCCAAGGTCATTCCGCTGTCGAAGCGAAAAAAACCGGGCTGAGGAACCGCTCAGCCGATCTTCTTCAGGCCCTTTTTGAAGCGCGGACCGTTGCGCTGATAGGATTGCGCCGGCAGCGCCGCCTTCGCCGCCTGGTCGGCGTCAAGCGTGCGGATCACCTTGGCCGGGGCGCCGATGATCAGGGAGTTTTCCGGAAACTCCTTGCCCTCGGTGATGACGGCGCCGGCGCCGACAATGCTGCCGCGACCGATTTTTGCGCCATTCATCACGATCGAACCCATGCCGATCAGCGCACCGTCCGCGACGATGCAGCCGTGCAGGATGACGTTGTGGCCGACGGTGACGTTCTTGCCGAGCACGAGCGGAAAGCCGGGATCGGTGTGGCAGGTCGAATTGTCCTGGACGTTGGAACCCTCGCCGATCTCGATCCACTCATTGTCGCCGCGCAGCACCGCGCCGAACCAGACGCTGGCATTGGCCTTGAGCCGCACCTTGCCGATCACGGTCGCGGTGTCGGCGATGAAGTAATCGGCATCGGCGGGAAGATCGGGCCCCTGCCCGTCGAGTTCGTAGATCGCCATCTGCAGAGGTCTCCTTGGATAGCGGAGACCTTGGCACAGCCCGCATGCTTAGGCCAGCAGGCCGGCGGCGCGCAGCGTCATCAGGAAGAAGGTACCGGACATCAGGCTCCAGAAGCCCGCGATCACGGTCGCCATCATCACGAATTCGAAGCGGCGTCGCTCGAGCTGAACGCCGCGCAGCGTGTTGCGCATGATGATGAAGGGCGCGGCAAAGACCAGGAACGGCACGGCGGCGAACCGTTGCCGCGTCACGCCCTCCTGCAGGAGACCGAAGCCCGCGGGACGTTCGGCAAGGGCCTGGTAGCCGCTGGCGAGCGCGCCAGCCAGGGCAAAGCCGATGAAGAGGGAAAACAGCGAATTCAACGTTTCCGGCAACATCGGCACTCTTCCCCACGTAACGCAACTGCCTGGCCATTCTTTGGCAAAATCCTCCGGCCGCCGCCACATCATCCTTAAACAAAGGTTAATCGGCAAGCCGGCGGGGCGCGCATTGGCGACCCATGCGGGAAATCCTTGGGGGAAGCCGCCTCTCGCGTGGCATATTGACCTGCGATGATTCGGCCTCTTGCAATGTTCCGTTCATGACCATGTTTTCGATGGCTCGCCGCGGCGGGCGCGACTGGCTGCGGACCAGCCATCTCCAACCGATCGCGCTGGCCTCGACCATCGCCGCCGGCGCAATTGCCGCGGTCGCCTATCTGCTGTGGCCGACCTGGGGCACCGTCGGCTCGGAGGGCCCGCAACGGCTGCCGGTCAGCATCGGCGGCACGCTGTTCAACGTGCCGAACGCGGCGATCCGCATGAAGATCCAGCGCCACTCCGGGCCGGCCGAGCGCATCGATCTCTGCTTCAGCTATCCCTCGCTGCAGCCCCCGGAGGCGCAAAAGCGTGTCAGCGCCGATGAAGTGGCCGAGCAGATGACGCAGCCGGTCGACCGCATCTTCCTGTCGATCGCAGCGCACCACGACTCACTGTCACCGGATATGCGCGTGCGCTCGATCTATCCGCGCTATCTCGAACAGGCTTCGACGCCGGGAGAGGACGGGCTCACCATGCGCGCCTTCCGCGCCGACACGCCCTATGGCGGCGAGGATCTCTACTATGCGAACAGGCCCGCCTTTACCGCGCGCTGCACGCGCGATGCTTCGACCTCGGGCATGTGTCTGAGCGAGCGCCGCATCGAAGGTGCGGATCTCACCTTCCGTTTTCCTCGGAGCTGGCTCGCGCAATGGCAGGAGATTGCCGGCGCGATGGACCGGCTGACGCTGCAGCTGCGCGGCGGAAAGTAGTACGCGTTCGTGTGGATGCGAAGCCATATCCGAAGATGACGCGCACAATCCGCGCATGTCGCTACGCTCATGCGGACGACGCGCCTCTCCTACTCGACCAGATCGTCCTCGAGGATCGCCATCTGGAACTGGAACGAGCGGTCGTCGTCCTCGTCGTCGACAAAGAGCACGCCGATGAACTCCTCGCCGATATAGACCTCGGCGGAATCATCCTTCTTCGGCCGCGGCACCACGCGGATCTTGGGATTGGCGAACACGCGCTTGAGATAGGCGTCGAGCTTCCTGACTTCTTGAACGTCCACGGCGGTCTCCAATGCGCTTTCAGATCGGCGCTGGTTTTAGGACGAGATGGGCCGGACGGCTAGGGGTCTGGCACACCAGTTTAAGATGGCTGGGCGGGACCTTCGGCTTGCAAAAGCCCGAGCAAGCCCATGATGCAACGGGTTTAAATCCGGCCGCGATCCTCCCCGCGTCTACTTTTACAGCCCCACGGCGGAGAGCATCTGATCCATGGTGCGCGACGGCTCGGCACAGCCGGCCTCGCCCACGATCTTGGCCGGAACTCCGGCGACGGTGACGTTGTGCGGCACCGGCTTCACCACCACGGAGCCGGCCGCGATGCGCGCACAATGGCCGATCTCGATATTGCCGAGGATCTTGGCGCCCGCCCCGATCAGCACGCCGTGGCGAATCTTGGGATGGCGGTCCTCGTTCTCCTTGCCGGTACCACCGAGGGTCACGCCGTGCAGGATCGATACATCGTCGTCGATGACGGCGGTCTCGCCGCAGACAAAACCGGTGGCGTGGTCGAGGAAGATGCCGCGCCCTATGCGCGCCGCCGGGTTGATGTCGGTCTGGAACACTGCCGACGAGCGGCTCTGCAGGTAATAGGCAAAATCCTTGCGGCCCTTCTGGTAGAGCCAATGCGCCAGCCGATGGGTCTGCAGCGCATGAAAGCCCTTGAAGTAGAGCAGCGGATCGATGAAGCGCGATGTCGCGGGATCGCGGTCGTAGACGGCCACGAGGTCGGCGCGGAAGATGTTGCCGAGATCGGGCTGGTCGCGCAGCGCCTCATCATAGGTCTGGCGGATCAGATCGCCCGACATCGCCGAATGGTCGAGCCGGTCGGCAAGACGATGCACCACCGAATCTTCCAGGCGATTGTGGTGCAGCACGGTCGAATAGATGAAGGTCGCCAGCTCAGGTTCGCGGTGGACGATGACTTCCGCCTCGGTGCGGATGCGATCCCAGATCGGATCGAGTGCGGCGACTTTGCCCTGCGGACTGATCTGATGCATCGCCATGGGCGGCTCCAAAAAATTGATATGGCCACGGTTTTGTAGCATGGCCGAAACACGGTGTCCCGGCGAGCGACCGAGAGGATGAACGGTTCCGGGAACTGACAGGTGGTCAATAATTGCTGGAAATCAAGCGCTTCTC
>JAFAUV010000418.1 GCA_019243075.1 Bradyrhizobium sp. | reverse complement strand
AGAAAGGCCCGCGCGGCCAGGTCGATTGCGGCCTCGGCAAGACGATGGCGGCGGGCGCCGTCGCGCTCGTGCGGCCGACAGATCTCATCGTGGCGACCGGCGACGTCCGCACGATCGACGGCGTCACCTTCGAATTCCAGATGGCGCCGAACAGCGAGGCGCCGGCCGAGATGCACTTCTACATCCCGCGCTACAAGGTGCTGAACCTCGCGGAAAACTGCACGCACAATTTCCACAACCTGCTGCCGTTCCGCGGCGCCGATGTGCGCGACGCGCTCGCCTGGTCGAAATATCTCGGCGAGGCGCTGAAGATGTGGGGCGGCAAGGCCGAAGCCATGTGCGGCCAGCATCACTGGCCGGTCTGGGGCAGGGAGCGGATCGACACCATGATCCGCCAGCAGCGCGATCTCTACAAATTCGCGCATGACCAGACCATCCGACTGATGAATCACGGGCTGACCCCAGCCGAGATCGCCGAGACCATTCGCCTGCCGAAGAGCCTCGAAGCGGCCTGGCACGGCCGCGGCTATTACGGTCACATCCGCCATAACGTGAAGGCGATCTACCAGAAATATCTCGGCTGGTATGACGCCAATCCGGTCAATCTCGATCCGCTGCCGCCGGTGGCGTCAGGCAGGAAGTACGTCGAGTATATGGGAGGCAGCGAGGCGATCCTGACGCGGGCGAAGACGGATTTCGACAAGGGCGAGTTCCGCTTTGTCGCGCAGGCGCTGAGCCATCTCGTCTTCGCCGAGCCCGACAACCGCGCGGCGCGGGCGATGCTTGCCGACACTTTCGAGCAACTCGGCTATGCCGCCGAAAGCGCGACCTGGCGCAACGCCTATCTGTTCGGCGCGCAGGAGCTGCGCCAGGGCATGCCGAAAACGCCGCCGCGCGCGCCACTGCCGCGCGAAACTCTCGCTGCGCTGCGCACCAGCCAGCTCTGGGACGTGCTCGGTGTCCGGTTGAACGGACCGAAAGCGGAGGGCAAGCACATGGTGCTGAACTGGAGCTTCACGGACACCGGCGAAACCTTCGTGCTCAACCTGGAAAACGCCGCGCTGACCTATAGCGAGGGCGTGCAGGCGGCGAATGCGGATGCCGGCTTCACGCTGGCGCGCGCCACGCTGGACGAGGTGATCGCGAAGCTCTCGAGCTTTCCGGAGGCGGTTGCGACAGGCAAGGTCGAGGTTTCGGGCAATGCCAGCCGGCTCGCGGAGCTGATGGGCCTGATGGATGAGTTCCCGCGGATGTTCGAGATCGTCGAGCCGAAGCGAGCGGCGATCACGTAGATCGTCATCCCCGGGGGCCAAAGGTGGCCAAGGCGTGCTTCGCCCATCCGGCGGCTGGCCGCCGGCAAGGACGATGCAGAAACCGCCGCCTACTCCGCGCTGCTGACCAGGCGGATCTTCGGCTCGGCCGTTTCCATCAGGCCACGATAGGCGGAGAGATAATCGAGCGCCATTCGCCGCGCGGTGAACCTTGTCTCAAAATGCTTACGAATGGCGCCGCGATCCAGTCCCGACAGCCGATCGACAGCCGCCACGGCGCTGATCTCGTCCTCGACAATGAAGCCGGTGAGGCCCTCGTCGATGATCTCCGGCACCGAGCCGCGGTTATAGGCGATCACGGGCGTGCCGCAGGCCATGGCCTCGATCATCACGAGGCCGAACGGCTCCGGCCAATCGATCGGCACGAGCAGCCCGATCGCGCCGCTCAGAAATTCCGATTTCTCATGATCGCCGATTTCCCCAACAAATTCGACAAGCGGATTGCCGGTGATCAGCGGCGAGATGAGCTGGTCATAATAGTCCTGGTCGGCGCGGTCGACCTTGGCCGCGATCTTGAGCGGAACGCCGCAGCGCATCGCGATCTTGATCGCGCGATCGACGCCCTTTTCCGGCGCGATGCGGCCGAGAACGGCGAGGTATTCCTGCTTCATCGCCGTGGGAGTGAGCAAATTCTCGGGCAGGCCGTGATGGATCGTGCCCACCCAGTTCGCCTGCGGCACCGGCCGCCGCTGCGCATTGGAGATCGAGATGACCGGCAGTTTCGAGAAGGTCGTGAACACGGGCTGATGCTCCGGCAGATCGAGCCGGCCGTGCAGCGTGGTCAGGAACGGGGTCGGTTGCCGGTAGAACAGCGAGAACGGATAGTAGTCGAGGTGGAAGTGCAGGAAGTCGAATTCCTCATCGTCGCATTTCTGCCGCACCCGCTCCAGCATCACCATGTGCAGCGCGTTCGGATCGCGCACCGCGCCATCGAGCCGCAAGGCCTTCGGCCATGTTGCATCGAGCTTGGCTGAAGTCTGCGAATCGCCGCTGGCGAACAGGGTGACGTCGTGTCCCAGCGCCACCAGCTCCTCGGTCAACCAATGCACCACCCGCTCGGTGCCGCCATAAAGCTTGGGTGGAACAGCCTCCGTCAACGGAGCTACCTGCGCGATGCGCATCTCACCATCTCCTTTTCGCGATCATGTGAAAAATTGCCCCACTCGGTCCGGCACCGGCACATGCCCGACATGCAACGTTGACGTACGTACGAAGTTCCTGCGCGCAAAGGTTACTTCTTCGAAACGTCAGGACCTTGTCCGTATGTCGTCGCGATGATGCCATCACCGGAGGTCAGGCTTCCTTTCCTAACCGCGTCCTGGAAATCGTTGCGTGCATTTCATCGCGGCGCCCCGGAACCCGGCGGAAGCCTTCGTCGTTCACCCAGTCGGAACCGAACAGCCCCCTCTCGACAGGTTTGTAATCCATGGACCAGCTATCCGGATATGCGCATCGCCCGTTTCCGTTTGTGTTGCGCTATCTGCGCCAACGGCCGGTCTCCCATCTGCTCATATTGGGCAGCGTGATCGGCGCCGTTGCCTGTTCGGTGGGCACGCAATATGGCGTCAAGTTCTTGGTCGACAGTCTGTCGGCGGGGCCGGAGCACGCAACCAACGTATGGCTGGCATTCGCGCTGCTCATGTCGCTGATCGCATCGGATAATTTCCTGTGGCGGATCGCGAGCTGGGTCGCCAGTTACACCTTTGTTGGCGTGACCGGCGATCTCCGGCGCGACATGTTCCGCCATCTCACCGGCCATGCGCCGAGCTATTTCTCCGACCGCCTGCCGGGCATGCTGACCAGCCGGATCACGGCGACGTCGAACGCGATCTTCACGGTCGAAAACATGTTCGTCTGGAATGTGTTGCCGCCGTGCTTTGCCACAATTGCGGCAATCAGCCTGATCGGGACCGTCAGCCTGCCGATGGCCGCGGTGCTGCTCGCCATCGCCGGCGGCATGGTCGTGGCGATGTTTCATCTCGCCGCGGCCGGCAGGCCGCTGCACGATGATTTCGCCGACAAGGCTGCGGCGGTCGACGGCGAGATGATCGATGTCATCAACAACATGCCGCTGGTGCGGGCCTTCTGCGGGCTGCGCCACGAGCACGACCGCTTCGATGCGACCGTGAGCCGCGAAGTGGCCGCGCGCGGCCGCAGCCTGCGCTACCTGGAAAAGCTGCGGCTTGCTCACGCCGCGGTAACCGTGTGCATGATCATCGCGCTGCTCGCCTGGGGTTTGCGGCTGTGGCAGCAGGGCGGTGCCACCACCGGCGATGTCGTGTTGATCTGCACGCTCGGCATTTCCATCCTGAGTGCGACGCGCGATCTGGCGGTCGCCCTGGTCGACGTGACCCAGCATGTCGCGCGCCTCACCGAGGCGGTCGCGACGTTGCTGCAGCCGCATGAGCTGCGTGACCACCCGGCCGCCGAGCCCCTGGTGCGCAGTGGTGCGGCGATCGCCTTCAACAACATTTCCTTCCAGTATCCGGGCGGCCTCAAGGTGTTCGAACGCTTCAGCCTGCGCCTGCAGCCCGGCCAGCGCGTCGGTCTGGTCGGCCAGTCCGGCGGCGGCAAGTCCTCTCTGTTTGTGTTGCTGCAGCGGTTCTATGATGTCGATCAGGGCAGCATAACCATCGACGGCCAGGATATTTCGCGCGTCACTCAGGAGAGCCTGCGCCATGCCATCTCGGTGGTGCCGCAGGATATCTCGCTGTTCCATCGCACCATCCGTGAAAACATCCGTTATGGCCGGCCGAATGCCAGCGATGACGAAGTTTTGCGCGCGGCGATCGCGGCCCGATGCGATTTTGTGGAAACCCTGCCCGACGGCCTCGATACCCTGGTCGGCGACCGCGGCGTGAAGCTTTCGGGAGGACAGCGGCAGCGCATCGCGATTGCGCGCGCCTTCCTCAAGGATGCCCCGATTCTGTTGCTGGATGAGGCGACCGCAGCGCTTGACAGCGAATCGGAGGAAGCGATCCGCGAGGCGCTGACGCGGTTGATGCGCGGCCGCACCGTGATCGCGATCGCCCATCGGCTCGCCACCTTGCGCAATTTCGACCGTGTGGTCGTGCTCAAGGCCGGCAAGATCATCGAGGATGGCCCGCCGGATCGCTTGATGCAGGGGCAGGGGCCGTACCGCGAATTGGTGACGCAGGAAATGAGCCGGCTCGCGAAATTCGCCGCCTAAGGTATTCGGTCACGTTCAGTCGGGTTGCGTTCGAACAGCGCGCGCAGGCAACCAGTCGAGGTTCCCATGGCCGAAGCCGTCACCCAGATCATCCAGGATTCGCGGGCGGTCGAACTCGTTATCGAGCAGCCCTTCTATATTCCGATGACGGGGCCGGCGGCGCGGCCGCGCCGCTCCCTCAAGCACGACGATACTTTCATTGTGCTCGACAGCCATGGCGATATCGGCGCCTCCGCCGGCGGGCCCGATGGCCTGTTCAATGCCGACACACGCTATCTCGCCAAATTGCAGCTGGTGTTCGAGGACGTGCAGCCGTTGCTGTTGGGCTCGAACCTGCGCGACGATAATTCCTCCCTTACCGTCGATCTCACCAATTCGGATATCTACCGGCAGGGGCGGCTGGTGCTGGAAAAGGACATGCTGCACATCGTGCGCACGATTTTCCTGTGGCGCGGCACGGCCTATCAGCGCATCGGACTGCAGAATCACGGCGATCGCCGCGCGAGCTTCGACGTCACGCTGCTTTTCGACAACGACTTTGCTGACCTTTTCGAGGTGCGCGGCGAGAAGCGCCAGCGCCGCGGCGTCGGCACGGCCAGGCTGCTCGGGCCGGCCGACGTGGCTCTCGAATACAGGGGCCTCGACGACACCGCGCGCGCCACTGCGCTGCACTTCGATCCGCGCCCGTCCCGGCTGTCGGTCAACGCCGCGACCTGGCACTGCGAGCTGGCACCGCACCAGACCGGCTCGCTGTTCGCGTCGGTGTCCTGCAACACGCCCTCCGATCCCAAGCTGAAGAAATTTTTCCCCGGCCTGCTGGCGCACCGGCGCGAGATGCGCGGCTCGACGCTCGGCTGCACCAGCATCGAGACGTCGAACAACATCTTCAACGAGGTGCTGTGCCGCTCGATGGCGGACCTCAACATGCTGATGACTGAGACGCCGCAGGGCCGGTATCCCTATGCCGGCATTCCCTGGTACTCCACCACATTCGGCCGGGACGGCCTGATCACCGCGTTGCAGATGCTGTGGCTCGACCCCCGCGTGGCGCGCGGTGTGCTGCGGCGGCTTGCCCACTATCAGGCAAACGCCGTCGATCCGCTCAACGACGCCGAGCCCGGCAAAATCCTGCACGAGATGCGCGGCGGCGAGATGGCGGCGTTACGCGAGGTGCCGTTCGCGCAGTATTACGGCAGCGTCGATTCCACGCCCTTGTTCGTGCTGCTCGCCGGCCTCTACGGCGAGCGCACCGGCGACCACGAGACGCTGGAAGAGCTGTGGCCGGCGCTCGAGGCGGCGCTGCGCTGGGTCGACGGGCCGGGCGACCCCGACGGCGACGGCTTTGTCGAATATCAGCGGGCGACCGATCAGGGACTTCGCAATCAGGGCTGGAAGGATTCCTATGACGCGATCTTCCATGCCGGCGGCAGTCTCGCCGAGGGCAATATCGCGCTCGCGGAAGTGCAGGGCTACGTCTTCGCCGGCAAGCGGCTTGCGGCGCGCTGCGCGCAGCGGCTTGGCCGGCGTGAGATCGCGCAGCGGCTGGAGCTGGAAGCCCATCAGCTCGCCCACCGCTTCGAAGACGCATTCTGGTGCGAGGAGCTCGGCACCTATGCGCTGGCGCTGGACGGCGACAAGAAGGCTTGCGCGGTGCGCTCGTCGAATGCCGGGCATCTGTTGTTCAGCGGCATGATCCGCCACGACCGCGCCCGCCGGGTCGCGGGCGACCTGTTGCGGCCGCATTTCTTCACCGGCTGGGGCATCCGCACCATTGCGCTCGGCGAAACCCGCTACAATCCGATGTCCTATCATAACGGCTCGATCTGGCCCCATGACAATGCGCTGATCGCGCTCGGGCTCGCGCGCTACGGGCTGAAACATTCCGTCGAGCACGTCTTCAAGGGCCTGTTCGACGCCGCGACCTATATGGATCTGCGGCGGCTGCCCGAATTGTTCTGCGGTTTCCGCCGCGAGAAGCATCGCGGACCGACGCTCTACCCGGTGGCCTGCGCGCCGCAGGCCTGGGCCAGCGCGACGCCATTCACCTTGCTCGAGGCTTCCCTCGGGCTCGAATTCGACGCGGAGCGCTCCGAAATCCGGCTGCGCAATCCGCGGCTGCCCGCATTTCTCAATGAAGTGATCCTGCGCGAGCTGCAGCTCGGCTCCTCGACCATCGATCTGCGCATTCGCCGCCACGGCGACGACGTGTCGATGGAAGTGTTGCGCCGGCGCGGGGAGATCCAGGTATCGATCGTGCTCGCGCGATGATGCGCAAACCGGGTGAGAAGTGCCATGCGTAGCGCCGTCCAGGTCCTCTTGATCGGCTTTGTTCCCGTCCTGCTCGCGGTCGTCGCCGCGCGCGCGGAAAGCGAGCCGCCAACCGCGTCGCCGCCTGCGGCCGCGAAGGAAGCCGCGCCGGCCCCTGCGGCAAAGGAGGCGCCGCCACCTTCCGTAACCATCATTGCGCCCCGCGAAGCCCATGGCGTGCTTGGCCGCGATGTCAGGAGCCCGACGGATGAGGACATGGGACACATCGTCGACGTCATCGTCGACCGTACCGGCACGGTGCGCGCCGCCGTGATCGATTTCGGCGGCTTTCTCGGCGTCGGCAGCCGAAAGATCGTGGTCGACTGGAATGCGCTGCATTTCGGGCGCGTCAATAACAAGAGCGACAGCATCACCCTGGAACTGACCAAGGCACAGGTGGCGGCGGCGCCGGAATACAAGGAGGACACGCCGATCGTGGTGCTGGGTGCGGCGGGCAACTTGTCACCGCTCGATGAAGAGCATTAAGCGGAGGAGGGTCTCCTGGTCGCGCGGCCGTTCCAATTGATCGGGTACACGGATGGCGACCGCCGGAAAGGCGGAGCCCAAAACGATAGCGCCGTGCCGCTTTCATCCAGCCCTTCCACGGAGAAGCCGCATCCTTCGCAACGAAGCCTGCACGGGCTCGACTGGTTCATCTTCTTTCTGGCCGACGTGCAGACCGGTTTTGGCCCGTTCATCGCGGTCTATCTCACCACGGAAAAATGGACGCAGTCGCAGATCGGCCTCGTATTGTCGATCGGCAGCGTGATCGGGCTGATCGGCCAGATGCCGGGCGGCGCCCTCGTTGACGCCGCCCGCTCCGAGCGGCTGGTGGCGGGGCTTGCGATCGGCACCATCGGCTGCGTGGCGCTGGGGTACGCCGCGTTTCCGATCTTCCCGATCGTGGCGACGGCGGCCGCCTTTCACGCGGTGGCCAGTTGCGTGCTGGGACCGGCCATCGCCGCGATCAGCCTCGGTCTGGTCGGACCGCTGGCGATCGGCGAGCGGCTGGGGCGCAATGCGCGCTTCGCTTCGCTCGGCAACGGCACGGCGGCGGCGGTGATGGGCACCTGCGGCTATCTGATCTCCAGCCGTTCGGTGTTCCTGGTGACGTTCTGTCTCACGATCCCGACCCTGCTCGCGCTGTCGCGGATCCGCGAGAGCGAGGTCGATGTCGCACGCGCCCATGGCGCGATCTTTCGCGAGACGCCGGACCCCCAGGCGACCAGCGTGGTTCGCCTGGTGCGCAAGCGGCCGCTGCTGATCTTTGCCGGCTGCGTGCTGCTGCTGCAGCTTGCCAACGCCGCGATGCTGCCGCTGATGGCCGGTGTGGTGACGACCCGGTCGAGCCAATGGGCGCCGGTGCTGATCGCCTTCTGCATTGTCGTGCCGCAGGCGATCGTCGCGCTGATGTCCCCGACGGTTGGCGCCAGGGCGCAAGGCTGGGGCCGCAGACCGCTGCTCCTGATCGGGTTCGCCGCGCTCGCCATCCGCGGCCTGCTGTTTGCGATCGTGCGCGATCCCTATCTTCTCGTGGCGGTGCAATTGTTTGACGGCATCACCGCCGCGGTGTTCGCCGTGCTGATTCCCCTCACCGTTGCCGACCTCGCCTTCGGCAGCGGCCATTTCAATCTGGCGCAGGGCATCGTCGGCACTGCGACCGGAATCGGCGCATCGCTGTCGACGCTGCTTGCCGGCTATGCCAGCGATACCTTTGGCAGCAGCATCGCCTTCCTCGGGCTCGCCGGCATCGCTGCGGTCGGATTGGTGACGATCCTGCTGATCATGCCGGAGACGAGGCAGGCCGCAGCGTGATCGCCGGAGCCGCATTCGACCGAGCAGGGCCTAGAGCGGGATGACGTTTCTTCGAATCGTCATCCCCCTCTATCTTTCTGTTTGAGCATGATCTTTTCGGAAAACCGCTGCACACTTTTCCGGATCGATGCTCTAGGGCAATACCGTCTTGCGGTACAAGGCGCTGTAGCAGGCCGCCGAGAGGTCCCAGCTGAAGGATCGCGCCATGGCGCTGCGGCGCATGGCGTCGAGCTGGTCCGTCGCCAGGAAGGTGGAGAAGGCGCGCCGCACGCCGCCCAGGAAGGACTCGATCGAGGGCTGCGAGAACAGAAAGCCAGTCTCGCCGTCGGTGATGGTCTCGGCCAGTCCGCCGGTCTGGTGGCCGATCGGTAGGGAGCCGAAGCGCTGGGCATACATCTGGCTCAATCCGCACGGCTCGAACCGCGAGGGCATCAGCGTGAAATCGCTGCCGGCGAAAATCCGCCGCGCCTGGGCGTCGTTGAAGCCGATCACCACGCCGATCGAATCCGGCCGGCGGCGATGGGCGGCGACCAGCGCCTGCTCCAGCGCGGGCTCGCCCGAACCGGTGACGATGATCTGCCCGCCAGCCTCGACGATCTCGTCGGCGGCTGAGAGCACGAGGTCGATGCCCTTCTGGTGCACCAGCCGCGCCACCAGGCCGAAGATCGGTCCGCGCGAGACCGCAAGGCCCAATTGCTTGCGGACATAGTCGGCGTTGGCGCGCTTGCCTTCCCAATCGCCGGCCGCGAATTGCTGCGCGAGCTGCGTGCAGAAGCGCGGGTCCCAGCTCTCGTCGATGCCGTTCAAGATCCCGGTGAGCTCGGAGGCGGCGGAGCGGGCGCGCAGCAGGCCCTCCATGCCGCAGCCGAACTCGGCGGTCGTGATTTCCGTGGCATAGGTCGTGCTGACGGTGGTGAGATGCGAGGCGTAGACGAGGCCGCCCTTGAGGAAGGACAGCTTGTCATAGAACTCGACGCCGTCGATGTGGAACGAGCTTTCCGGCGCGCCGATCCGCCGCAGCGTGTCGCGCGGGAACAGGCCCTGATAGGCGAGATTGTGGATGGTCAGGATGGAGGGGAGCTTTGAGCCGCTCCAGGCAAGATAGGCCGGCACCAGCGCGGCCTGCCAGTCATTGGCGTGAACGAGGTCGGCTGCCCAGTTCTTGTCCAGCGTGCCCATCGCAAGCTCGGCCGCCGCGGAGGCGAGCCGGCCGAAGCGGATGTCGTTGTCGGGCCAGTCGCGTCCCTCTTCGTCACCATAGGGCGTGCCGGGCCGGTCGTAGAGTTGCGGGCACAACAGCACATAAACCGGCAGACCGTCGCGGGTCGCCGACCGTCCGAGCTGGCAGGCCGGCATCTGCGCCTTGGCGGCACATTCGCCAACAATTTCAATATGGGTGAGCTGTTCAACGACGTCGCTATAGCCGGGCAGCAGCACCCGGACATCGGCCCAGGGGCGGAGCGCCCGGGGCAGGGCGGCGGAAACAGCGGCCAATCCGCCTACGCGGATGAAGTCATCCATCTCCGTCGTGACAAAGAGTACTCTCAAGGAAGCCCCTCTGAAGCGCCCGCATGCTGCTATGCAAGAACGGGTCCAACATCTTGATCTAATGCGCTGAATGTCAGCCGGTTCCTATCTGCGCTTCCCTGCCCCGCCGCCGCCGTCTAGGTTCGGGAGAGAACCGGACAACCGGGCCTGCAACGCCGTGGGAGGATTTGGGAATGACACTACCTCAGGTCAATGAGGACAGTTTGACGCGCTGTTTCGCCGGACTTCGCGTGCTCGACTTTTCCACCACCATCGCGGGGCCGCATTGCGCGCGGATGCTCGCCGACATGGGCGCGGAGGTCATCAAGGTCGAGACGGCCGAGGGGGAGACCATGCGGACGCGCCCGCCGCTGCGCAACGGCTGTTCCACGGTTTTCGGCCAGCTCAATGCCGGCAAGAAGAGCATCGTGCTCGACCTGAAGTCGAAGGAGGGCGCCGAGGCCGTGCGCCGGCTGGTTCTCACTACCGATATCCTGGTCGAGAATTTCCGTCCCGGCGTGATGCGCCGGCTGAAGCTGGATTACGAGACGCTGCGCGCGCTCAACCCGAAACTGATCTACTGCTCGATCTCCGGCTACGGCCAGACCGGTCCGTCGGCGGAGCTGCCGGCCTATGCGCCGGTCATTCACGCCGCCTCCGGCTATGACATGGCTCATCTCGCCTATCAGCCCGGCCGGAGCCGGCCCGATTATTGCGGCATCTACCATGCCGACGTGTTCACCGCGACCTATGCGTTTGGGGCCATTGCCTCGGCGCTATACCAGCGCGAGCGGACTGAGAGCGGCCAGCATATCGACGTGTCGATGCTGGAATCGATGCTGTCGCTGACGCTCAGCGAGGTGCAGTCGTCGCAGTTCACGGTGCCGCCGACCACGCGGCCGATGTTCGGGCCGATCGGAACCGCCGACGGCTATGTCATGCTCGCGATCGCCAGCGAAAAGACATTTCAGGCCTTGATGCAGGTCATCGGCCATCCCGAATGGGTGAGTGATCGGCGTTTCGCCGCCTATGGCGATCGCCGCGACAACTGGTCGGAGCTGATGGATGGCGTCGAAGCCTGGTCGCACAGCGTGACCACCGCGCAATGTCTCGCCGCCCTGAATACAGCCGGCGTGCCGTCCTCGGCCTATCGCACTGTCGCCGAGGCGCTTGCGGATCCCCAGCTTGCCCATCGCGGTGCGCTGGCGGAGGTGCAGGATGGCGGCGGGACGTTCCGGATGATGAACCTGCCGTTCCGGATGTCGGGCGCCAAGGTTGCCGCCGGAAAGCGGGTCTCGGCTCTTGGCGAGCACACGCGCGCGCTGTTGAAGGAGACCGGCCTGTCGGACGACCAGATCGCTGCATTTTCGCAAGGACCGCTGGTCGCCGAGCAGGGCTGACGATGGCCTTGCCGCCCTTCGTTCGGCTCAATAAACAGACGGTGTCTCGGGAGAAGAAGAGGTTCGGGAGGTACGCCATGAAGAGCTTTCAGGTCGCCGATTTCAACGCCC
>JAFAUV010000388.1 GCA_019243075.1 Bradyrhizobium sp. | reverse complement strand
GTCGTCTTCATCGAAATCTTCTCGTTCTTCCTGCGGCCGATCTCGCACAGCGTGCGTCTGTTCGCCAACATGCTGGCCGGCCACATCGCGCTGAAGGTGTTCGCGGGTTTCGTCGCCATGCTGGGCGTCTCGCTCGGTGCCATCGGCTGGATCGGCGGCATCGCGCCGCTGGCGCTGACGGTTGCCATCTATGCGCTCGAAATCCTGGTCGCGTTCCTGCAAGCCTATGTGTTTGCGATCCTGACCGTCATCTACCTCAACGACGCCCTTCATCCGGGACACTAAGCGGTCCCGACCACTCTCCACCTCACACCTGTCTTTCTTCTCAAGGAGCAAAAAATGGAACCGGCAGCAGCTAAACTTATCGGCGCGGGCATCGCGTGCATCGGCATGGGCGGTGCGGGCGTCGGCGTGGGCGTCATCTTCGGCAACTATCTCGCCGCCGCGGTGCGCAATCCCTCCGCTGCCCAGGGCCAGTTCGGCAACCTGATCTTCGGCTTCGCCGTCACCGAAGCGCTCGGCATCTTCTCGCTGCTGATTGCGCTGCTCCTGTTGTTCGTTCCGCTCTGAGCGGCATCGCACCGCGCCGCCTCGTCGTTCGATCTTTCCGGGCGGCGCGCATGACAGCAACAGGAGAACTCCATGGCTGAAGGTCATGGCGAAGCAAAAGGAGCCGGGGCTCACACCGAGGCTGATGGCGGTCACGGGGCATTTCCCCCGTTCGACTCGTCGACTTTCCCCTCGCAGCTGGTGTCGCTCGCCGTCTTCTTTGTCGCACTCTACATCATCGTCTCCCGCATCGCCCTGCCGCGCGTCGGCGCGGTGATCGATGCGCGGCAGAACAAGATCGAGGGCGATCTGGCCGAGGCGCAGAAGCTGAAGGACGAATCCGAAGCCGCGCTGAAGGCCTATGAGAGCGAGCTGGCCACGGCCCGTTCCAAGGCGCAGGCGATCGGCAGCGCCAACCGCGAGAAGCTCAATGCGGCTTCCGATGCGGAACGCAAGACGCTGGAGGACAGGCTCGCGGCCAAGCTCGCCGACGCCGACAAGACCATCGCCGCCACCCGCGCGACGGCGATGAGCAACGTGCGTGGCATCGCCGTGGACGCGGCCAGCGCCATCGTGCAGCGGCTGACCGGCACGGCGCCCGACGGCAAATCGGTGGCAAGCGCCGTCGATGCGTCCTTGAAGGGATAACTCGATGTTCCAAGATCCGGAGACCTGGGTTGCGATCGCCTTCATCATCCTGGTGATCGGTTTCGGCTGGATGGGCGTCCACCGCACGGTGCTGACGGCGCTCGACCATCGGGCCGAGCGCATCAAGGCCGAGCTCGACGACGCCCAACGCCTGAAGGAAGAGGCGGCGAAAGTGCTCGCCGAATACAAGGCGCGGCGCGCCAGCGCCGAGCGCGAGGCGGCGGACATCATCGCCAGCGCCAATGCCGAGGCCGAGCGCATCGCCGGCGAAGCCAGGGCCAAGATGGAAGACTTCGTCGCCCGTCGCACCAAGACCGCGGAGAGCAAGATCGCGCTCGCCGAGGCCCAGGCGGTGGCCGATGTCCGCGCCGCTGCGGCAGACGCCGCGGTGCAGGCGGCCTCGACCATCCTGTCGCAATCGGTGAAAGGTTCGCTCGCGGACGACCTGCTCGCCAAGGGCATCGCAGAGGTCCGGCAAAAGCTCAACTGAGCCAAATTCGTTTGCTTCCAAAAACCCGCCGCGAGAAATCGCGGCGGGTTTGTTTTGAGCATTCGCGCCGAGTGGTGACGGGTTTCGGTGTGTTCAATACCAGGCTCATTTCTTCTTCTTTCCCGGTTTGACGGGCTTGTCGGAGGTCGCGACGAGCTGCGGGTCGAAGCCGACATAGAAGATGTAGTTGTCGGCGACCGCTCCCGGCGGCACGGGGTAGACCAGATCGTCGGCCACGAAGCTGAACGGCACGCTCTCGTCCTCGCCAATGTTGACCGTGGTGCGGTACGCCTTGGTGGCGATCACCTTCTCGCCGACGCCGCCCTGCACCACCGCAACGCGCAGCGGCACCTCGACCGAGGCCGGCGCGCCGGCCGGTCCGACGATGATCCTGCCCTGGACGCCGATGCGCGCGGTGATGTCGCCGCCCGTCCTGGTGCAATCGCGCGCCATCTTGGTGATGGTCGCCTGGTAACGAACGTCATTGCCGACCGCCTGCTTGCCGGGTGCCGCGACCGAATAGGTCGATGCGCCGGCGCGGATCGTGACCTGCGGGCAGTCGGTAGTGACCTGCGGCTCGTCCGGATTGGCCGGCGGCGCCTGTTGCTCCTGCGGCTTGCTGTCGCCGCCGAACAGCCCCTTGAGCTTGTCGGTGAAGGACTGCGCCGATGCCGGCCCGGCAAGCGCGCTGCAAGCGACCACAACCAAAAGCGCGCCGGCGCGCGCGACGAGAATGGAAGATATTCTGCCCATGCGAAGACCTTGGAGGCTGCTCCTATTCTCCCGAAGCGGCGTTATAACAATCCGATCGAGGCGAACCCAAGGCGCCGCCGATTTTCATGCAAAGCCAGACTCCATGTCGGAGCGTGATCGAGCGAAGCGTTCAATGGCCTGGCGCCGGCGGGAAACCTGTGCATTTTGTCGCGCCATGCTCTAACCGCGAAAATCCTCGTGCAGCAGGCCGAACAGCAGGTGGTCCTGCCAGACGCCATTGATGCAGAGGTAGCGCCGCGCCAATCCCTCGCGGCTGAAGCCGCATTTCTCCAAGACCCGGATCGAGGGCGCGTTGGACGGGATGCAGGCGGCCTCGACACGGTGCAGATTCAGTTCCCCGAACAGCGTCGGCAGCAGCACGCGCAAGGCGGCCGTCATGCAGCCCCGATGCGCGAAGGGCTGGCCGATCCAATAGCCGATGGTGCCGGCCTGCACGATGCCCCGGCGCACATTCGCAAGCGTGATGCCGCCGAGCATCGCGCCGTCGATCTCGCGGAAGATCAGAAAGGGATAGGAGCGGTCGGCCGCAATGTCCTCGGCATAGCGCCGCAGGCGGCGGCGAAAGCCGGAACGCGTCAGATCGTCCGACGGCCAGATCGGCTCCCAAGGGGTCAGATATTCGCGGCTGTATTCGCGCAAATTGGCCCATTGCAGGAAATCCGACATCTGCGGGGCCCGCAACAGCAAGCCGTTGCCGCGCGGGGCTAGCGCGGGCGGACCGCCGGTCGGCAAACGGAACAGGGCCATGTGTGATGATGCTCCCCGATGCGCGAGCTTAGCAAATTGCTTCTGCTAATGCAGCCGCGCTTTCGCCCTCGACTTCGTCAGACCTTCGGCAAAGGACACAGCCGAGTCGAGGCCGCGGCCGCTGCCGAGCGCGACCACCGCAGGCCGGCTGCGCGACAGCAGCGCGCGCGCGGCATCTCGCGTCGATTCGACGCTGACGGCGTCGATCCGCGCCACCAGCTCTTCCACGGTCTGCGGACGTCCATAGGCAAGGATATGGCGCGCGAGCTGCTCGGCGCGCGAGGAGCAGCTTTCCAGCGCCATCAACAGGCCTGCCTTCATCTGCGCCTTTGCCCGCGCCACTTCCACTTCCGTCAGCGTCTCCACCGATTCGTTGATGACGTCGACCACCACTTCCATCATCTCCGGCGCGTCGGCCGGGTCGGTTCCGGTGTAAAGGCCGAAGAAGCCGGTGTCGGTATAGGGCGCGTGGAAGGTGTAGATGGAGTAGCACAGCCCGCGCTTTTCCCGCACCTCCTGGAACAGACGCGACGACATGCCGCCGCCCAGCGTGTTGGTGAAGACCTGCAGCGAGAACAGCGACAGATCGCTCTGCGGCACGCCTTCGAGTGCCAGCGTCAGATGCGCCTGCTCCAGATCGCGATGCACCACGCGGGCGCCGCCCTTGCCGAACATCGCCGCTTGCGGCTTCGGCGCCGGCGCGCCGTTGAAGCTGTTGAAGCGCTCGGCAACGTCGGCGACCACCCGGGCATGATTGACGGCACCCGCGGCAGCCACCACCATGTCGGGCCCGCGATAATGGGTGGCGAGATAGCCGCGCAGCATGTCGCGGTCGAAGCCCTTCAGCGTCTTGGCGGTGCCGAGCAGCGAGCGGCCCATCGGCTGGTCCGGATAGCAGAGCTCGTTCAAATACTCGAACACGACATCGTCCGGCGTGTCCTGGGCCGCACCGATCTCCTGCACGATCACGTTCTTTTCCCGCTCCAGCTCCCCCGGCTCGAAGGCGGGATTGGCCAGGATGTCGGAGAGCACGTCGAGCGCCAGCGGCACGTCGGCCTTCAGCACCCGCGCGTAATAGGCCGTGGTCTCGGTCGAGGTGCCGGCATTGAGATCGCCGCCGACCGCCTCGATCTCCTCGACGATCTCGCGCGAGGAGCGCCGCGTGGTGCCCTTGAACGCCATGTGTTCCAGAAGGTGCGAGATGCCGTGCTCGTTCGGCTTCTCGTCGCGGCCCCCGACCCCGGCCCAGACGCCGAGCGCCGCGGTCTCCAGATGCGGCATGGTGTCGGTGACGACGGTCAAGCCGGTATCGAGCCTGGTGACTTCAACGCTCATCCGGCAACTCCCTGCTTGGCCGCGCGGCTGACCGACAGCACGAATTTCTCGACTGCGGCCTGGTCATTTCCAATGATCTTGATCTGCTCCGGCTTGGTCATCAGCCCATCGAGCCAGGCCGGCAAATGCGGCCTGACGCCGCAGGCGGCCTCCACCGCGTCGGGAAATTTGGCCGCATGCGCCGTCGACAGCACGATGTTGGGGATACTCGAATCCGCATTGTCGCGATCGGCCACCGCCAGTGCGACGGCGGTGTGGGGATCGACGAGATCACCGGCCTCGCGCCAGGCGGCGCGGATCGCGGCTGCCGTCTCGTTCTCGTCGGCGCGGCCGGCATCGAACTCTTCGCGGATCTGCGCCAGCATCGCCGCCGGCAGCGAGAAACGCCCCGATTGTTTCAGCTGCTCCATCAGCCGCCGCACCGCCGCCGCCTCGCGGCCGCTCGCCTCGAACAACAGCCGCTCGAAATTCGAGGAGACCTGGATGTCCATCGACGGCGAGGTGGTCGCGTGCACCTCGCGCACTTCGTAGAGGCCGTTCAGAAGCGTGCGCGGCAGGATGTCGTTGACATTGGCGGCGATCCGCAACCTTCGGATCGGCAGGCCCATGCGCTTGGCGACATAGCCGGCAAAGATATCGCCGAAATTGCCCGTCGGCACCGTGAAGTCGACGGTTCGCCGGGGCGCGCCGAGTGCGACCGCCGAGGTGAAGTAATAGACCGCCTGCGCGACAATGCGCGCCCAATTGATCGAGTTGACGCCGGAAAGCTGAACCTGGTCGCGGAATCTGTGATGGTTGAACAGGCCCTTCACGATCGACTGGCAATCGTCGAAGGTGCCTTCGAGCGCGAGCGCGTGGACATTGGAAGCGGCCGCCGTGGTCATCATCCGCCGCTGCACCGGCGAGATCCGCCCATTCGGAAACAGCACGACAAGATCGACATTCTCGAGATTGGCAAAAGCTTCCACCGCGGCGCCCCCGGTATCGCCCGAGGTCGCGACCACGATGGTGGTGCGCTGGCCGCGGCTTGCCAGCACGTGATCCATCAGCCGGGAGATCAGCTGCATCGCCACGTCCTTGAACGCGAGCGTAGGACCATGAAACAGCTCGAGCAGGAATTGCTGCGGACCGATCTGGTCGAGCGGCACCACGGCAGGATGGCGGAAAGTGGCATAGGCCTCGTTCGCCATGCGGCCGAGTTCGGCATCGGAAATCTCGCCGCCGGCAAACGGCTTCACGACATCGACCGCGACCTCCCAATAGGGCCGGCCGAAGAAAGCCGCGATTTCGTCCGCCGTGAGCCGCGGCCAGGTCTCGGGCAAATACAGCCCACCGTCCCGGGCAAGCCCGGCCAGCATCACATCGCAAAAACCCAAAACCGGGGCCTCGCCTCTGGTCGAAATATACCGCGTCAAACCACCCTCCAAAGGCCCAAGCTTTGCTCAAGCCTTTGATTTCGATGAGTAATCCGCCATCGCCCGCGGGCGGACCGGTCGGCCACCATAATGGGTTTTGTCACGGGGGGAAACGGGTTCTCGCGCTTCGAGGCATTGCCAGAAAGAGAATTCCTGGTCGGCATGAGCGCAGCAACATAACGGTCCAGCGGTTTCGGATCGCGTCGCTCATCCGGGCGACCACGAGCCGTCATGGCGGGCGAACCGAAGCATTGCGAACGCGTCGTGGCTTGCGCTGCTCGCAACGACCACGCAAACATGTCTCGGCGTTCCCGCGGCATGACTTGCCCGAGTTTTTCAAAGGCGGCGCCCCGAAAACGGAGGGGCGCAGGGAAGGCCGGGTGTTTTGCGCACCCATAGCCGCGCGTGCGGTGGTAGAAAGCACACGCGTTAGTCACTACAGGTCCGCCGAAACATTCCGGCCTTCCCTGCGCGATTGGTGTTAACGGCTTATTCGCGCGCTCTCCCCGGGGTGCCGGCTTTTTAGCCCCCGTCGCCTTGCGATACGTCGCGCAAAGCTTGATCCCAGCGTCGGGAGATCAGGACCACACGCCTTCGCCGTCCGCGGCAGCGACACTCGTCTGCTGAAGCTGCCTCGTCCATCGCATCCCGCTTCCTACGTCCGTGACGATCGCGATACGTCCCTCTGATCGAGGCGGGATGGCCGGAGAGAACCACATATTTCTGAAAAACGGAAGACGCATATTTTTGCGCGGGCGGCTTGACAGCTACTTCGGGTAAATCGAAGCGATTTGCCCGTCGGGCACAAATCAGGACGGCATCGCCCGCGCAGCCGCGGCTGGCGGCGAACGACAAATGATCCTGCGCCCGCCTTTCGAGATCGCAGAAACCGGGGCCGTTAACCTTACGATTTAACCAATCATTAAGCAGGTATTTGCGGCGACGGGGGGCGCGGCCTAAGCCTTTGTCGGGCTGCCAAATGGCTACCGACAAGATGGTGCGTGCCATGGGTTTCAAAATGTATAGCGCGTTGATCGCGTCTCTCGGCACGGTTGCGCTGATGCTCGCCGCCAGCGAGGCTTCCGCAAGGACGACAGGCCCGCGCAGCGGAATGGCCGGATCACACCTGATCACCCACCGGCCCTTCGTCCACGCGCTCCGACATCGCGGCATCGGCGGCCCCGTCTACTGGCTGGGCGACTACGGGTATGACTCGGCCTATGGCCAGGCGCCCGCGGACATCGCACCGCCCGCCTCGAACGATGTCCATTACACCTACACATATGACGTTCCCTGGGACTGGGCGCATCGGCTGCCGCCGCAGGTCACGCGTTCCGGCCGGGCCTATGTGCCGAACTGCTCCGTCGAGGGCATCAGCGTGCCGGACAACAACGGTGAAGCGCATACCGTGAACGTGACGAGTTGCCACTAGGGCGCGATGGGATTAGGCTGAATCGCCGTCGCAATCTAGAATCTTGTTTGAGCATGATCTTATCGGAAAACCGCTACACACTTTTCCGGATCATGCTCGAGGCGGAGGCGCGCTCACAGGTAGCGTGTAGCCCGCATGAGCGACGGCGACATGCGGGAGAAGCGCCTGGAGCTGCCCGGATATCGCTTGCGCTCATCCGGGCTACAATTCTTCACATTTCTTTCAGTGATGCGATCGCTTCCGCCGCGGTGACGATCCGGGCGAACTCGCCGTTGAGGTTGGACAGCGTCATGGCATGAATGGCTTCGGCCGTATGCGCGTCGCCGTCGGGGCCAGTGCGGTCGAACGTCCAGGTCGCATCGCGCACGAGCTGGGTGTCGAAGCCGAGATTGCCGGCCATCCGCGTCGTGGTTTCCACGCAGTGATTGGTGGTGGCACCGCAGATCACCACCGACTTGATGCCGGCATCGCGCAGGCGGCTCTCGAGATCGGTGCCGATAAAGGCAGAGTTGACGCGCTTGACGATCACGGGCTCGCCGCTGAGCTCGCGCGCCTCATCCTTCACCGGAAAACCCGTACCGCCCGGCCGGAACGAAGAGTTGGGGCGGGTGCCTTCGTGGCGAATGTGGAAGATCGGCGCGCGCTGCGTGCGAAACGCATCGAGCAGATCGACGATCCGCGCCACCGCGTCTGGATTGTTGCGCCGCTTGCCCGCGGCCTCCCATTCATCAAACGCGCGCTGCACGTCGATGACGATGAGGGCGGCCGTGGTTTCTCGATTGCTCATAGCTCGCGTCCCGGAATGGCCGGCACTATGCCGCGAGAATGCAGGCATCGAA
>JAFAUV010000280.1 GCA_019243075.1 Bradyrhizobium sp. | reverse complement strand
GAATGCGCCCATGATCTCCTCGACGATCACTTCGGGCGCCGAGGCACCGGCGGTAATGCCGAGGCTCCTGATGCCCTCGAAACGTTTCCAATCGATATCGCCGGCGCGCTGCGCAAGCACCGAGATCTTGCAGCCCTCGCGCTCGGCGACTTCGCGCAGGCGCTGCGAGTTCGACGAGTTGGGCGCGCCGACCACGATCAGCGCATCGACCACCGGCGCCACCTTCTTCACCGCAAGCTGGCGATTGGTGGTGGCATAGCAGATGTCTTCCTTGTGCGGCCCGTTGATGTTCGGGAAGCGCTGTTTGAGGATTGCGACGATATCGGCGGTGTCGTCGATCGACAGCGTGGTCTGGGTGACGAAAGCAAGGTTGTCCGGATTCTTCGGCGCGAAGGTGCGGGCGTCCTGGTCGGTCTCGATCAAGGTCACCGCGCCCGGCGGGAGCTGGCCGAGGGTGCCGACCACTTCGGGATGGTGCGAATGACCGATCAGCAGGATTTCGCGGCCGCGCTTGAAGTGGATGGCGGCCTCGCGATGGACCTTGGTGACCAGCGGGCAGGTCGCGTCCAGCGAGAACAGGTTGCGGCTGTGGGCGTCCGCAGGAACCGATTTCGGCACGCCATGGGCCGAAAACACCACCGGCGCGGTAGTATTTTCCGGAATTTCAGCAAGTTCCTCGACGAAAATTGCGCCTTTGGTTTTCAGGCTGTCCACTACATAGCGGTTGTGCACGATCTCGTGCCGGACATAGACCGGCGCGCCATAGATGGCCAGCGCCCGTTCCACGGTATCGATGGCGCGAACCACCCCGGCGCAGAAGCCCCGCGGCGAACAAAGCACGATTTTAAGGTCCGGTCTTGGGTCTGGTTTGGCTGCCATGAAGTGATCTCGGGACCGAATCACCCTCGCCGACGGGCCGGGGAACGGTCGTTTCGGGCTACGAATTGGGACCGCTTTGGGTCCCTGTCAAGGCACTATAGCATACCATTGCGCCACAGGCCCAACACGGCCTATATAGGGCCAATTCCCGTCATCCTTGATGACTGCCGGCTTCGCCTCGAACAAGGTGGGCGAAGCACAAAGGAGATTTGCCATGAGCAACGCCCCGCTGATGCCCAAGGCGACCGCCGTCTGGCTGCTCGACAATACTGCGTTGACTTTCGACCAGGTCGCCGATTTCACCAAAATGCACCCGCTCGAGATCCGGGCCATCGCCGATGGCGATGCCGCCCAGGGCATCAAGGGCACGGACCCGATCTCGAACGGCCAGCTCTCCCGCGAGGAAATCGAGAAGGGCGAAAAGGATCCCGGCTATCGCCTCCGGCTCGAGGAGAGCAAGGTGGTGCTGCCTCCGGCCGCCAAGCGCAAGGGCCCGCGCTACACCCCGGTGTCGCGCCGCCATGAGCGCCCGAGTGCGATTCTGTGGCTGGTGCGCAACCATCCGGAGCTGAAGGACGCGCAGATCATGCGTCTGGTCGGCACCACCAAGACCACGATCGCCAGCGTGCGCGACCGCACCCACTGGAATGCCTCGACGCTGACCCCGATGGACCCGGTCACGCTCGGCCTTTGCTCGCAGATCGAACTCGATTTCGAGGTGCAGCGCGCCGCCAAGGAAAAGCCGGTCGACACCCAATATGGCGGCGCCACGCTGCTGCCCGCCTCCGAGACCACCCGCAAGGAGCCGGAGCTGGAGAGGTCGGAAAGGAGCAGCGACGACCTCAATGTCGACGCCGTGTTCGCCAAGCTAAAGACGATCGGCGGCAAGAAGGCCGAGGAGGAGTAAGGCGCCTCGTGCCGCATCTGTAGGAGGGGCAAAGCGATCGCGTTCCCGCTGGCTCGACGAGCAGCGACGAAAGCGCGCCCGCCAACTCGCAAAGGCACTCGTGGATAGACGGTGGGCACGGCGCAAAGCGCCTTCGCTCACGCTGCGAACGTCGCCGCTAGCGCGGATTGTTCAGCATGTATTCGGCGAGATCGCGCTGCTTGCGGTCGGCGCGGGCGATGGCGGCGTTGCGGGCGGCATCGCGCTCCTTGCGGCAATAGACATAGTCGGGCGAGCCGACCGCGACCTTGCCGCCCTGCTGGCAGTAGGCGTCGTCATCCTCGCTGGAGAGGTGCTCGTAGGCCGGTATCTCGTTGCGCGAGGCGCAGGCCGCCAGCGGCAAAGCGGTGAGCAGCAAGAGCAGCGGGTGCACGGATTTAAGCCGCATATATCGATCCCGTTATCGAACCCAGTTCGTCATTGCCGGGCTTGACCCGGCAATCCATCAAAAAGATGGCATTGTTGTGCATTGGCGGATGCCCGGCTCCCGGCTCCGCCCAAAGCATCGCCGGGCCTAGCTCATTGCCGCCGGCGAAGCGATGCCGGAGCCCAGGCCCGGGCATGATGAGAAACCTACACCCTGCCCTGCAGCGCCTCGCCTATCTCGTCGAGCGCCTTCGGATCCTCGATGGTCGCCGGCATCGTCCAGGCTTCGCGATCGGCGATCTTCTTGATGGTGCCGCGCAGGATCTTGCCAGAGCGCGTCTTCGGCAGCCGCGCGACGGTGATTGCGAGCTTGAAGGCGGCGACGGGACCGAGCTTTTCGCGCACCAGCGCCACGATTTCCTGCTCGATCTGCGAAGGCGCGCGCATCACGCCGGCCTTCAACACCAGGAAGCCGCAGGGCACCTCGCCCTTGATCGCATCATGGATGCCGAGCACTGCGCATTCGGCGACGTCCGGGTGCGAAGCGAGAATCTCCTCCATGCCGCCGGTGGACAGGCGATGGCCCGCGACATTGATGATGTCGTCGGTGCGCCCCATCACGAATACATAGCCGTCCTCGTCGAGATAGCCGGCGTCGGCCGTCTTGTAGTAGCCCGGGAACTCCGCGAGATAGCTCTCGTGCATGCGGTCATCGGCCTGCCACAAGCTCGGGAATGCGCCGGGCGGCAAAGGCAGCTTGAGGACGATCGACCCCATGGTGCGC
>JAFAUV010000153.1 GCA_019243075.1 Bradyrhizobium sp. | reverse complement strand
TGGCAGGAAAGACGGCCCTCCGGTCGTTCGCGCGACCCCAATGCTGATTCTGGCCGCGCCCCCTGCCTGAGTGCCTGAATCGGGCCGCCAAACGCAAGGGCATCAGGCCTTTATTTGGCGCTTTACGGGCATTTTGGACCCGTTTCGAGGTGCCGGCTCATGATACCCGCCGCCCCGACAGGTTGCGCTTCAGACCCATGACATAGCCGATGATCTCGGCGACCGCCTGGTAGTGCTCGACCGGGATCTCCTCGTCGATCTCCACCGCCGCATAGAGCGAGCGCGCCAGCGGCACGTTCTCGACGATCGGGATGCTGTGCTCGCGTGCGATCTCGCGGATCTTGAAGGCGATATTGTCGGCGCCCTTGGCGACGCAGACCGGCGCCGACATGCCGCGTTCATATTGCAGCGCGACCGAATAGTGGGTCGGGTTGGTGATGATCACCGAGGCCTTCGGCACCGCGGCCATCATGCGCTTCTTCATCCGCGCCATGCGGATCTGGCGGATGCGGCCCTTGATGTGCGGATCGCCTTCGGACTGCTTGAATTCCTCTTTCATCTCCTGCGGCGACATCTTCTGCCGCTCGTACCAGGTCCGGTACTGGAAGAGGTAATCGAGGATCGCGACGACCGCGAGCATCGCCACCACCGCACCCATCAGATGCATGGTCAGCGAGGCGGTGATGGTCAGCAGCATCGAGGGATCGAACCGCTCCATCGCCTCCAACCGCATCCGCTCCGGCCACAGGATCGCGGTCATCACTGCGCCGAGCGCGACCAGCTTGAACAGGCCCTTGGCGAAATTCACCGCCGCCTGCTTGCCGAAGATGCGCTTGAACCCGGACATCGGCGAAATCTTGGAAAAGCTCGGCTTCAGCGGCTCGCCGGACCAGACCAGCCGGTGCTGCACCAGATTGGCCGCGATCGCGGCCATCGCCAGCATCAGGAACGGCAGCCCGACCGCCGCCGCCACCGCATATTCCAGGCTTGCCGCCAGATGCAGCAGCCCGGGCCCGTCGGTGCGGATCATCCAGGCATTGGCGAGGAGATTGCGCATCGGGACCATGATGCCGGTGCCGATCGATCCGGCGAAGGTCGACATCACGAGCGTGGCGCCTGCGATCACGAACCAGGTGTTGATCTCCTGGCTCTTGACGACGTCACCGCGCTCGAGCGCCTCGTCGAGGCGTTTTTGCGACGGGTCTAATGTTTTATCGTCTGAATCGCCCTCGTCGGCCATGCGAGCAAAGCCTTCAGTTCAGCGGCATCATGTCATGCATGACGCCGATGAAATAATCGAGGAAGGTCCCCATCATCGCCGCCAGGATCACCGCGAGGATCAGGAAGCCGGCGAGTATCGAGAGCGGGGCGCCGACGAAAAACACCTGCATCTGCGGCATCAGTCGCGCCAGCACGCCGAGCCCGATGTTGAAGACGAGGCCGAACACCAGGAACGGCGCCGAGAGCTGCAGCCCGATCTTGAATGCGCTGGCGAAGGCCAGCGTCGCGAGCGAGGCGATATCGCCGCTCGCCACGGTCTCGCCTGGCGCGAAAATCCTGTAGCTGTCCGTGAGCGCGGAGATCACGAGATGGTGGCTGTCGGTTGCAAACAGCATGGTGATCCCGAGCATGGTGAGGAAGTTGCCGACCAGCACGCCCTGCTGTCCCTGGGTCGGGTCGACCGAGGTGACGAAGCCGAGCCCCATCTGCTGGGCGATCACGGAACCCGCCACCTGCAACGCGGACAGCGTCACCCGCGCGGTGGCACCCAAGATGATGCCGATCACGATCTCATGCAGCATCAGCACCAGGAGCCCGGAAAGCGAGGTCATGTCGACCTGGTAGGCCGAGCGGTGCAGCGGCAGCAGGATCAGCGCGAGCAGGAGGGCGATCGCCAGCTTGATGCGCACGGGGATGTTGGTCTCCCCCAGCCCGGGCATCAGCATCACCATCGCGCCGACGCGGGCAAACACCAGCATGAAGGCGGCGGCGAGTGCCGGCAGCAGGGTGACATCGAGGCGCATGGTTTACCCATGTTGCATCAACCGCCGATGATTCGCGACGATATCCGCAGCATGTGACTGTGCAGCGAATCCGCCATGAACGGCAGCGCCAATATCAGCGTCACGAAAATCGCGATGATCTTCGGCACGAACACCAGCGTCTGCTCCTGGATCTGCGTCAGCGCCTGGAACAGCGACACGACGACGCCGACGACGAGGCCGACCAGCATGAGGGGCGAGGACACCACCACGATGGTCCAGATCGCATCGCGCGCCACGTCGAGGGTTTCAGCACCGGTCATCTTCACTTCCTTTTCATTACCATCGTTCGTCATTGCGAGGCGCGGAGCGACGAAGCAATGCAGACTGTTTCCGCGGTTTGCTTCGCTGCGCTGGCAACGACGGAGGAAGGCGGAGAAATCGTCAGATCGTCATCTTCATGATGTCTTCGTAGGACTGGATCACCTTGTCGCGCACCGAGACCAGCGTCGACACCGCGACATCGGTCTCCGCGACCGCCGTGACCACGTCCATCACATTGGCCTTGCCCGACGCCATCGCGACCGTCTGGGCGTCGGATTTGCGTCCCGCCTCCACCACGCTGCCCAGCGCATCCTTCAGAACCGAGGCGAATGAGGGGCCCGCCTGGTCGGAGTCGGAGCCCTTGCCGGATCCGACGCCGTCGAGGATGCGGGCGAGATTGGCGTAGGCGTTGGCGGCGACTGTCGGTGAAGCCATGGTTCAACTATCCCTGTTCAGGTCTTGAGAATGTCGAGCGTGCGCTGGATCATGCGCCGCGTGGCGCCGATGATGTTGAGGTTCGCCTCGTAGGACCGCTGTGCGTTGCGCATGTCGGTCATTTCGATCAGCGGATTGACGTTCGGATATTTGACGTAGCCGCTCTGGTCGGCGGCCGGGTTGGACGGCTCGTATTTGCTGCGGAAGTCGGATCTGTCCGGGGCGATCTTGCCGAGGCCAATGGTCCTCGCGTCGAGCGCGCGATCGAGCTGCGAGGTGAAGGTCGGAATCTTGCGGCGATAGGGATCGCCGCCCGGCGTCTGCGCCGTCGAATCGGCGTTGGCGATGTTTTCCGAGATCACCCGCATGCGGCCGGCCTGCGCGCGCAGGCCCGAGGTCGCAATCCCCATCGATCTCGTGAAATCGCTGATGTCATCGGCCATGAGGTCTTGCCCTTATCCCTAGCCCTTGATCGCGGTCTTCAATAGCCCGAGGCTCTTGCTGTAGAGCGAGGTCACGGCCGCGTAGTCCATCTGGTTCTCGGAGACCTTCATCATCTCCTCCTCCAGGCTGACGCTGTTGCCGGCCGGGCGGGTCTCGAATCCGGTCTTGCCGTTGACGTCAAAACTCTTGCCGACGCTGTCGGAAGCCGCCATGTGCGCCGACGAGGTGCGCATCATCGCAAGCTGGCCCATCGACCCTTTCTCGGCGCCGGCGGCGTCGAATTTGGGCTCGACCAGGTCCCGCGGCTTGAAATTCGGCGTGTCCGAGTTGGAGACGTTTTCAGACAGCACGCGCTGGCGCACCTGGTGCCACTGCATCTTGGTACGCAACGCCGACAAGACCGGAAGATCGCTGATCGCCACCGCGCCGCTCCGCTGTTGGCCCGCAGGGCGTGATGCCGTGAGGTAGGCAGAATTTGCCGCGTGTATGGTTAACAGCCGGTTAAAGGCGCCTCGCGCCTTGGCTCGCCGCGCTCGTGCCGGCGCGGCGGGCAATCAGCAAATTGAGCGCATTTTCGCCACGAATGCTGCGTTAACCCCCGATGGCGCGCCGACGCGGAATCCGAAGAAGTCGTTTTGGCCAAGCCGATTCATGGGTTATTAATGAGTTGGGCGGCAGTTCCTGCCGGGGAGTTAAGAAATCGTTGCCGGCTCGGGCTTCGATTTGCCATCGACGCCGCAGGACAGGCGCCGGATCTGAGACAGCAAGCCCTGAGAAACGGGGTATTTGGCGGGGACTGGCATGTCGGGAACTTTGACCTTCATCTTTGCGTTCGTGGTCGTTCTCGGCCTGATCGGACTTGCCGCCTGGCTGGTTCGCCGATTCGCCAGCCGCCGGCTCGGCGCCAACACGCAGCGCGGCCGGATGCCGCGGCTGGCCGTGATCGACGCAGCCGCCGTGGATGGGCGCCGCCGCCTGGTGCTGGTGCGGCGTGACAATATCGAGCATCTCCTGATGATCGGTGGTCCGACCGACATCGTGGTCGAGCCCAACATCGTCCGCGCCACCGCCCGCGACCAGTTGCCGCAACGCCCGGTCGGGGCCGAGCCGCCGCCGCGAATCGCGCCGCTACCGGACGCCTTCGGCGACGGCGAAGACGCCGAGCCGCCGATGTCCGAGCCGCCGCGTCCGGCGCGTCCGGCCTTTGCCGAGGAGCTGCGCCGCGCGCCGACGCCGGAGCGGCCGGTACCGGAGCGCCGAGACCCGCTCGCCGGTTTCGCGGCCGAGCCGATCAATCGCGCGGACATGAATCGCACCGATACGATCCGTTCCGATCCCAGGACAGAACCAAGAGCGGAGCCACCGCGGCTCGAACCGCGCGCCGAGCCGCGGCCTGATCTCCGCGGCGAGCCGCGGGCTGAGCCGCTGCCGCCGCGAGTGCCGCGCAGCGAACCCTTGATGCCGCGCGTCCCGCGCCAGATGGAGCCGCCGAAAGCCGCGCCGATCCGGGAACGGACGATGGCGCCGCCGCCTCCACCTCCGCCTCCTGCTCCACCACCCCCGCCGCCGAACGCGGATCAAAATCTCGCGGAGATGGCGCAGCGTCTCGAGGCGGCATTGCGCCGCCCCGCCGGCCCTGAGGCGGCGGCCCCGCCGGTTGCGCCCGAGCCGCCGCAGCGAGCCTCGCGCCCCGAGCCGCCGGCGCCAGCTCCCGCGGCACCGGCCAAGAGCAGCTTCGAAAACCTTGAAGACGAGATGGCCTCGCTGCTCGGCCGGCCGAAGTCGTCTTCGTGAGGTTGCCGGACGTTCCGCGTAGAGTTTTATTGCTGGCCTCCCTGATCGCCGCGGTCGCGCTAACCGCGCCGGCGCACGCGCAGGACATCAGCATCAATCTGGGCGGCGGCAATGGCGGCGTCACCGAGCGCGCGATCCAGCTGATCGCGCTGCTCACGGTGCTCTCGATCGCGCCGTCGATCCTGGTGATGATGACCTCGTTCACCCGCATCGTCGTGGTGCTGTCGTTGTTGCGCACCGCGATGGGCACGTCGACCGCGCCGCCGAACTCCGTCATGATTGCGCTGGCGCTGTTCCTCACAGCCTTCGTGATGGGACCGGTCTTGCAGAAATCCTATGACGACGGCGTCCGCCCCCTGGTCGCCAACCAGATCTCGGTCGAGGAGGGTCTGCAGCGCGCCTCGGTGCCGCTGCGCGGCTTCATGCTGAAGAACGTGCGCGAGAAGGACCTGAAGTTGTTCATGGACCTCTCGGGCGAGCCGCCGCCGGCGACGCCAGAGGACATGTCGCTGCGCATCCTGGTGCCGGCCTTCATGATCTCGGAGCTGAAGCGCGCCTTCGAGATCGGTTTCCTGCTGTTCCTGCCCTTCCTGATCATCGATCTCGTGGTCGCCTCGGTCTTGATGTCGATGGGCATGATGATGCTGCCGCCGGTCGTGGTGTCGCTGCCGTTCAAGCTGATCTTCTTCGTGCTGGTCGACGGCTGGTCGCTGGTCGCAGGCAGCCTGGTGCAGAGCTACGGCGGGTAGCACGCTTCCACCTGCGCACTTCGAGCCATGGCGGACGGGTCGCCATTTGCGCGCTACGGTTCTATGATGGGCGGTCCGCAGCTCCGGGAACCGGGTCCATGCAGCAGCAACATTTCGACCGCGCCGCCGAAGACCTCGGCAATTCCGTCCATCTCGAACATGTCAACGTTCAGGTCCCCGACCAGCGGCTGGCGACCCTGTTCTATGTCACGGGCCTCGGGCTGACCCGGGATCCCTATCTGATGGTCTCCGACAGCAACATGTGGGTGAATGTCGGCCGCAGCCAGTTTCATCTGCCGACCGGCGCGCCGCAGGTGCTGCGCGGCCATACCGCGCTGGTGATCGCGGGCCGCAAGGCGCTGCTCGATCGCCTGGCCTCGGTGGCGAAGAAGCTCGAAGGCACCGCGTTCTCCTATCGCGAGCACAACGACCATGTCGAGGCCACCTGCCCCTGGGGCAATCGCGTCCGCGTCTATGAGCCCGATGCCGGGCGGTTCGGCCGGATTTCGCTCGGCATCCCCTATGTCGAGTTCGATGTGCCGGCGGGGACCGCGAGGGCCATCGCCGCCTTTTACCCCGAAGTCATGGACATCCCGGCCGAGCTGGAAAATGGCGACGGCCAGCTCGCGCGCGCAAAGGTCGGCAAGGACCAGTATCTGCAATTCCGCGAAACTGCCGCGCGGCAGCCCGACTATGACGGTCACCACGTGCAGATCTACATCACGAATTTTTCCGGGCCCTATCGGCGCCTGTTGAAGCGCGGCTTGGTCTCGCAGGAGGACAATCAATACCAGTACCGCTTCAAGGACATCGTCGATCTCGAAAGCGGCAGGCACCTCTTCACCGTCGAGCACGAGGTGCGCAGCGCCACGCATCCGATGTATCTGCGGCAGCTGGTCAACCGCGATCCCCTGCAGACCAACCGCAACTATGCCCATGGCCACGATCAATGGGCCTGGGCGATGGGACCCGACGAATACGACCGGCGCTAGGACAATGTGATTCCCTTCTCCCCTTGTGGAGAAGGTGGCGCATCCTTCGGTTGCAACGCATTGTGGTGCAGAAATTCGAACCCGGCAACGTGTTCAATTTTTCAAATCTGTCGGTGACATTCGTCGATGCGATCGCTGGTCCGAAGCCCGTTCTTTATGTGCGGGTATCCAACGACCCTTTTGAGGAACTGCGATGAGCAGGACTGACAGCGAAGAACAGGTGTTGCAGCACGAGGTCGCGCGCCTCACCACCCCTTAGCCTACACCAGCTTGGGCCGAGAGAACGTCCTCTACACCGGGATGAGCCACGGGCAAAAAATGACCGGTGCTGGCCCACCGTAAGGTGAAGGGCCGTTCGCTGCACCACGGAAGAAACTGGGTCGCTTGCCAGTCTCCGCCAGCTATGGTTGAATTTTTCCCCATAGGGGGAAATCAATATGAATCGGTACATTTCTTGGATTTTTGCTTTTTTTATTGCCCAACTTGTCTGGTCGGCTCCTTCCCAGGCGCAGATCGTGGCCCTCGGCGCAAGCGTGGTCCAGGGGTATGGCGTCAACTCCGGCGAAGCGTTTCCGGAACAATTGCAGGCGATGCTTCGCGCCAAAGGCAAGTCTTACACGGTGAGCAATGCTGGCATCTACGGCGACACCACGGCTGGCGTCATGGCCCGGATCGATAGCGCGGTGCCGGAGGGCACGCGGATCGTCATCCTTCTGATCGGCGGTAACGATGTCCGCCGCGGCGGAAGCGTCGCCGACGCCAAAGCGGGTGTTGCGAACATCGTCTCGCGGCTTCAGGCGCGCCATATTCGAGTAATCAACGCGATGCCGTATTACATGGCGGCCCGAAGCAAGGGCATGGTGGTCAGCGACGGAATCCACCTCAATGCCGCCGGACAGAAATATATGGCAACGGCACTCCTGCCACAGATCAACTGAATGCAATTATTCGAAAACGTGCGAAGGGGAATGGATGGACCCTTTGTAGCTCCGCTAGGGTCTGGCGCGGCAGGCAAATCGCGCCAGAATGGCTCCGTCGAATGCCTTGATTGATTAAGGCGATTTCTTGAGGTCCCCACATGTCCCCAGCCGGATGATTTATACGTCCGGCCACGCAGAACGCCCAGGGCCGCCTGACATGCAGGACATGAGCGACAGCGCTCGATCCACCCAGCGTCACCCTTTCCGGGTAACGGTGAAGTCCGCCCTTCTTGCGGTGCCACGACGAATCCATTCCCAAGTATCGCGGCGGACGACCTCGGAGCTTTATGGTATCGCCAAGACCGCGATAGTCATATTGGCGGGCGGGCTGCCCACCGTGATCGGCTTCGTTATCGTGCTCCAGGCGATGGTGCACACGCCCATCGCCATCATGCCGATTGGAGTGCCCGAATCCTACGCGAAAAACGGATTTACCAGCGATGCCGCGACCCGGCGCCTGCTTGACGAGATTGCCAACATCAACGACATCTCGCTGGGGGGCAAACCAAAGACCGCCGTCGGGGACACTAATTTCCTCGGCGAGGTAGCCATCACTCAGATATCGTCCAGCGTAGTAGATGCGCGGTCGATCCAGACGTTGATCCGGCGCTTCTTCGGCAAGGACATCATCCAGCTTTCCGGCGAGATCACCCTTCGCAAGGTAGATGACAAGGAGATTGCTCGCCTAAGGGTCAGGCGGTCACCGGGACGCGAGACACTTATCGACGTGGAATCGACCGGCGGTCCCGATGCGCTGTTCGCCAAAGGCGGCATGAACCTGCTTGAGCGTCTCGATCCGGAAATCGCCGCAGGCGTCTATTGGAGAGAATATGGCGATGTAGAAGCGGCCAAGCGCGTTCTCTCGGTCGCGCTCGCGAGCCCGGACCCGACCACGCAGAAATTCGCCTGGAATCTAAAGTCCTACATGCTAGCCGTAGAGGGCCGGATCGACGAGGCGCTCGCAGCATCCGAACGCGTCAGGTCTTATGGCGGTGACAGCTTTCCGGCCGATAATTCCAAGGCCTTCGCACTGCTCGCCGCCAAGAAATTAGACGAAGCGCTTAACGTGCAACGCGGTAACGTCGAACGATATTCCAACGAGCAAAGCACGCATTTCGTGCTCGCGATGATCTATCAGGCAAGCGGCAAGAACGCGGAAGCCCTCGCCGCATTGCGGAAAACCATAGAACTATTTCCGAAGAACGCGGCTGCCTATCGCCGCCTCTCCGCCTTGCTGCGCGCAATCGGCGACCAAGAAGGCGCAAGCGAAGCCTTGCTGACCGCCATGATGCAGACCCCGAATAATCCCGGCGTGCTCTACGATTATGCCGAAGACCTGCGGCGACGAAAGCAGATGCACGCTGCCAGCGTGGTCTTGGAAAAGGCAGCCGTTATCAACCCCGACAGCTGGTCGATCATCGTCTCATTGGCAGAGGTCGAACAGGGGCTCGGTCACAGCCCCGAAGCAACCCGTGCGATCAGCACAATCCGAGGGCGGCTCGCCGCCGACGAAAAGCCACCGGCCAATCTGCAAGCCCGCGTCGATGCTCTGCTGAAACAGCCCTCGGACGGGCCGTAGCGCCTATCGGCCGATTCTCAGCCACATTTCGCTTCCAATCAACGCATGGCCGTAACGCTGTATTACCTGCCCGCCGCTTCGATACCAGGAGATATAGACAATATCGTCAAACTTGTATTGGATGCTCTCATCGCACAGGTTTACGTCGACGATGCGCAGATCGAGCGCATTGTGGTGCAGAAATTCGAACCCGGCAACGTGTTCAATTTTTCAAATCCGTCGGCGACATTCGTCGATGCGATCGCTGGTCCGAAAGCCTGTTCTTTATGTGCGGGTATCCAACGACCCTTTTGAGGAACTGCGATGAGCAGGACTGACAGCGAAGAACAGGTGTTGCAGCACGAGGTCGCCCGCCTTGAATCCGAAGGCTATGATGTATTCCTGCAACCTCGCGCAGCGCTCGTTCCTGAATTCCTCGGCGACCATGTTCCGGACGCCGTCGCCACGGGCAACGGCAAGAAAATCGTTCTCGAAGTTGTCAGATCGTCGAATGCTGAAAACGACAGGCTGAAAGAGGTTGCTGCGCGATCTCGGTTCGATAGTTGGCGTGCTACGGCAACTTGCAGCGGATCGCCAGGCCGGCGTCTGACGGCACCCATCGCGAAACCTGTCGCCTATCCTTTCACGTCATACTGCTTGGACAGATGGTCGCCGATCTGCACCAGCATCGCGACCGCTTCCGGATAGCCGGGCCTGGCTTGCGCAGCCCCATCGGCCTCGGCGCGGAATTCCCAGCTGTCGCCGTCGCGGATGATGGAGATGACCATGCCATCCGGCGGAACGGCATGAACTTTCAGTTCGGCCCTCGCCATCTCGATCAGTTCGGCTTCGGTCCTGGCGGGCTTGCTCATGCGTTGGCTCCGGCAAGTTTCGCCGCAGGTTGCCCGTTTGCTTGGCCGATGTCGAGGGCGGCCCGACCCCTTGAACTCGCCAGCCGGCGGTCGTCGCCGGATGATCTTCGAACAAACGGCAACTGCGCAATTTAGCCCACCTGCGCTATTCGGATGAATTTAGACGAGGTCGCGCGTTGGGCCCGTCCGATCCAACGCGCATGACCAAGTGCGCCGCGATAGGCGGTCATGCGAACATCCGAGGAGCCGGATCGCCTCGCCCGATCTGCGGGTACGCCGTCCGGAACGTGATCCGGCTTATCCCCCCGCCCGCCGCATGCCGGCGGTGATCGCCGGCAGCGAGCCGGTCGGCTCCGGATCGGCCGCGATCGGGCGTGCGGTGGCATCGGGGAAGCGTGCCTTCATCTCGCGCAGGAAGCCGTCGAGCGTATCGACGCTCGCGGCCATCTTGGCGATCGCGGCGAAATCGCCGCTATTGGCGGCGTTCGGCTTGCTCGCGGCGTCGAAGGCGAGCTTGTCGGTCTCCCCGCTCATCAGCGCCGCATATTTCTCGCGGAAGCGCGCCATGCCGATGGCGTCGTCCGCCAGCGCGTAGCCGATCACCGCGCGGATGACGTCGCTCTTCTCGGCGGGATTGAGCGGCTTGAAGTCGCGCCAGCGCTCGCCGTAATAGAGCTCGATCTGCTCGGCGGATTCGCGCCAGCGCCGCGCCGCCCAATAGATGTCGGAACGCAGCCGGATCGCCTCGCGGCCCGAGAGATTGGAGACGATATCGAGCGCCAGATCGTAGCGGCCCACATCGCTCTGCGCGCGTCCTTCGAGCAGCAGCCGCTGCTGGCGCAACTCCCCGGAAAGATCGGCGATGCGGGTGGAGCGCAGCGCCGTGATGGCTAGATCGGGCTTGCGATTGGCGAGATAGACCATTGCCAGTTTCGCCGCGACCTGGGCGCGGGCCGAGCCTTCGAGCCGGTGATCGACCTGGTATTGCAGGAGCTCGGCCGCCTGATCGAGCAGATCGACCGCGACCAGCCGGTCGGCCAGCCGGCGGATCATCTCGTCGCCGCGGCGGCCGATCGGCGTCAGCTCGCGGAATTCGTAGAACATGGCGAGCGCGTCGATCGGCGGCAGGTCGTCGCCTTTCTGGCTCAGGAAGATCTGCGCGAACAGCGCCTGGGCGCGGTCCTGCGCCGCCCGCGAGGATTCCGAATTGGGCTCCAGCTT
>JAFAUV010000070.1 GCA_019243075.1 Bradyrhizobium sp. | reverse complement strand
CTCGGCGTCACCACGGCGGAACGCTCGCCGCAATTGCCCGACGTGCAGGCGATCGCCGAGACCGTGAAGGGCTATGAGGCAAGCGCGCTGTTCGGCATGGGCGCGCCGGCGAAGACGCCGAAGGCAATCATCGCCAGGCTCAATGCGGCGATCAACGCCGTGATGGGCGATCCCATGGTGAAGAAGCAGTTGGAGGAATTGGGCGGCGGGCCGCGGCTCGAGACGCCGGAAGCGTTCAGCGCCGAAATCGTCGCCGAGACCGAGAAGTGGAAGAAGGTCGTCGAGTTCTCCGGCCTCAAGATGGAGTGAACGGTCGCCGATCGTTCCGGCGTGTTCGGTCGCGTTTCCATGTGAGCGGAGGGCGGCGGGTTCCCGAAGATTTTTGGCTGTCCGGCTTGACAGGCGATCGCCCACGCCTATACTAAACCATATGGTTAAGTATAGCGATCCGCCGCTCGACCGCACTTTTGCCGCGCTCGCCGATCCGACGCGGCGTGCGCTGTTGGCGCGGCTCTCCGACCGCGATTCGGTCTCGGTGAGCGAGCTGGCAAAGCCCTTTGCCATGTCGCTGCCCGCGATCATGAAGCATCTCGACGTGCTGTCGGATGCCGGCCTGATCGCGCGCGAAAAGACCGGCCGCGTCGTGGCGTGCCGGCTCACCGCGAAGCCGATGGAGCAGGCGATGGACTGGCTCAACCGCTACCAGCGCTTCTGGTCCGACAATTTCGACCGCCTTGCCGCCTTTGTGGAGGAAGACCCATGGTTCAATCATCAGCCCAAGCATCAGCCCAAGCATCAGCCGCAGCCCATCTCGACCAGCGCCCCAGCCTCACGATCACGCGCCGGCTCCGCGCGAGCCCGCAAAAAGTCTACGCCGCGTGGACCAATGCTGAAAACCTAGTGCAGTGGTTCGCCGCGGCACAGGCGAAGCCCGGCTCGATCCAGGCTGACCTCGACGTCCGCGTCGACGGGCGCTACCGCATCAGTTTCATCAACGACAAGAACGGCGAATATTTCGAGGTCGGCGGCCGCTATCGCGAGGTGGTGGCGAATGAACGGCTGGTGTTCACCTGGGCGTGGCACTCGACGCCGGAACGCGAGTCGCTGATTTCGATTCAGCTCAAGCCCGACGCCGCCGGCACGCTGATGATCTTCCGGCACGAACAATTCGCCGATCAGACCGCACGCGACAATCACGAGCGCGGCTGGAACACGTTCTTCGACGTTCTGGAGCAATGTCTGTCCTGACGAAGAAAGCTGATGCCGCGAAGCAGAGGAGCATCCCATGCAACCGCACAAGATCGTCTCTCGGCAAGAATGGATCGAAGCGCGCAAGGCGCATATGGCGCGCGAGAAGGAGCTCACCCGGGCCCGCGAAGCACTCAGCGCGGAGCGCCGCAACCTGCCATGGGTCAAGGTCGAGAAGAACTATGTTTTTGACGGGCCGGAGGGGAGGGTCACGTTGGCCGACCTGTTCAAGGGCAGGCCCCAGCTCGTCGTGCAACATGTGATGTTCGCGCCCGATTGGGAGGCGGCCTGCAAGAGCTGCTCGTTCTGGGTCGACGGTTTCGAGCGGATGGTTCCGCATCTCGCCGCGCGCGACACCAGCATGGTCGCAATCTCGCTGGCGCCGAGCGCCAAGCTGGAGGCGTTCAAAAAGCGCATGGGCTGGACCTTCGACTGGGTCTCCTCGGGCAACAATGACTTCAATTACGACTACGCCGTTTCGTTCACATCCGAACAGATCAGCGCGGGCGAGGCCAAATACAACTACGGAACGTCCCCGCTCTACGGCCCGGAGCTGCCCGGCATCAGCGTGTTCTATCGCGATCAGGACGGCGCAGTGTTCCACACCTATTCCACCTTCGCGCGCGGCCTCGACATGATGAATGCCGCCTACCACTACCTCGACCTGACGCCGCTCGGCCGTCACGAGGAGGGACTGCCCTATCCGATGGATTGGGTGCGGCTGCGCGACCAGTATCGGCCGGAGCCGGACAAGGCGGCGTGCTGCCATGGTTGACGTGGGTCCTGCGAGGTCCCGAGCCGCTCTATCCTCCTCGTCCCAAAGGAGCGCATGCGCGCGTCTCGAAGGATGAGGCCGACAGTGGGACCGCATGGTTCGAGACGCCGCTTTTCGCGGCTCCTCACCATGAGGATGGCGTCTTACCGCCCCGCCGTCTCCGTCTGCTCGGTGGCCGTGCAGGAGATCAAGAGCGTATAGGCGCGCGCATTGGCGGCGATGTCGGCGGTCTTGAGCTCGGTCCCGGGCGCGACGGTCTCGTAGGGGACGACGCTGTTGTCGAGGAAATCGCGGATCGCGCCGGTCTTGATCGCAAAATTGATGTTCTCCGGAATCGTGCCGGTGTAGCGGGCGACCCTCAGGGCATCCAGTTTCGCTGCGACCATGCCGACGATCTCGCCCGAAGTGTCGAGCAGCGGTCCGCCGCTGTTGCCGGGCTGAATGGCGGCGCTGATCTGCAGATGGCGCGTGTCATTCAGCATGCCGCTCAGCGAGCTGACGATGCCGGTCGTGACGGTGAAATCCGACGACAGCAGGCCGTGATAGGGGAAGCCGATCGCGACCACCGAATCGCCGGAATGGATGGCGCGGTCGCGTATTTTGGCGAACGTCTTGAAGGATTCCGCCGGGCCCTGCAGCAGCGCGAGGTCGTTGGCCGAATCGCTGTTGACCAGCCGCAGCTTGGCCGCGGCTTCTCCGGTGAGATTGCCCTTGATGTCGCCGACGCAACCGTCGATGACGTGGTGATTGGTGATGATGTGGCCGCCGGCGCTGATGACAAAGCCGGTGCCGGTCTGGCTGCCGGTCTTGCCCGATTTCGGATTATTCGGCGCGTCGGATTTGGCCGCCACGTTCTTCGGCACGCTGAACTCACCGGCGCTGTTGATCCCGCCTGCCTTGACGGTAGCGACGCAATTGGCCAGCACGGCCAGGAGCGGCGCGGTCGAGGTCAGGTTGAACTGCAGGGCATTGCTGTTGCCCGCGGTGACAACCATGAGGCTCGATTTCTGAAAGGTGCGGGCGACGTTCGGCGGCAGAATGGCGATAGCCATGATGTCGGAACTCGCCGTCGCGAACAGTCTCGCCTGGGATTGTCCGTCGAAGGTGACGTCAACGGGAATCGTGTCGCCCTTGGTGAGGCGGAAGCTGGGACTCGCAAAACCGAGCAGCCAGGAATTCTGCGAGTTCAGCCCGACCACCAGAATGACGCCATTGCCGTAGATCGAGGTCGCGCCGCAATGCGAGAAAGCGCCGGTGTTGTCGTCGGTAAAGGCGCCGCCCTTCCACTGGCCGACGTGGATATTGCCATAGGGCCCCTTGGCTTCGGCGATCGAGGCGATCGCGAACTGCAGGAGAATGACAAGAAAAAACGCCCTACACATAGCGAGCTGCCCCCAGCCATTGACGGGCTTATTCTACGTGGATGTCCCGGCTGAAAGCAACCGGGGGTGGTTCCCTGCGGCGGCCTGCCGCACGCCCCTTGTCACTGCTTTGCGATCCGATATACTTTGTATTGCAAAGTTGGGGACATCCTGGGCGTGCAGACCGACCACATGCGCGATCTCGACAAGGCGCTGGCCGACATCATCGCCATTCGCAGCCAGCTCGCGGCCGGCACCGCATTTGCGGGCCATGGGCCCGCGGCGATCGCCGCGACCGCGGCCGTGGCGCTGACCACCTCGGTGCTGCAATATGTCTGGCTCGCCGATCCTACCCGTCATCCGCTGGCGTTCCTGTTCGGCTGGGCGCTGGCCGCGCTGCTGGCTTCCGCCATGATCCTGACCGAGATGATCGCCCGCTCACGCCGCCATCATTCCGGCCTTGCCGATGCAATGATCCATCAGGCCGTCGAGCAATTCCTGCCGTCGGCCGTCGCCGGCGTGCTGCTCGCAGGGGTGTTGTGGAAGTTCGCACCGCAATCGCTGTGGCTGTTGCCGGGCCTGTGGCAGGTGCTGGTCTCGCTCGGCGTGTTCGCCTCGGTGCGCTCGCTGCCGCGCACGGTGGCGTTCGCCGGCGCCTGGTATTTCATCGCGGGCTTCACGGTGTTGCTGATCGCAAGCCAGAGCCATGCGCTCTCGCCCTGGACCATGGGCCTGCCGTTCGTGATCGGCCAGTCGCTGATGGCCGCGATCCTCCATTTTGCGTCCGGAGAGAGCGATGCCGAAGAGTGAGGTGACAGGCGCACCCTTCTCCTATCACGGGCTCGACCGCGTGATCCACGAGAAGGCCCGACTTGGGCTCTTGACCTCGCTGATGGCCCATCCCAAGGGACTGGCCTTTGCCGACCTCAAGCAGCTCTGCGCGCTCACCGACGGCAATCTCAGCCGCCACCTCCAGGTGCTGCAGGAAGCGGGACTGGTCGAGGTCATCAAGGGCTATGAGGGCAACCGGCCGCACACCTCCTGCCGGCTGACCAAGACCGGCCGCCGCCGTTTCCTCGACTATCTCGCTGTGCTGGAAGGGCTGGTGCGCGATGCCGCCAAGGCCGCCGGCAAGGAAGGTTCGCCGCTGTCGCGGCTCGGCATCCTGCCGACCTGATCCTTTTTTCCCCTTTTGCTCTGGAGCTTTGCAATGCAAAGTAATTTCTCGGCCAGGCTGGCATCCCGCCTTCATGTCGGCATCATCATGGACGGCAACGGGAGATGGGCGACGCGACGCGGCCTGTCGCGCCTGCGCGGCCATGAGGCCGGTGTCGAGGCGATCCGCCGCGTGGTGGAGGCTGCGCCCGACCAGGGCGTGGGCACGCTGACGCTCTACGCCTTCTCCACCGACAATTGGCGGCGGCCAAAGGCCGAAGTCGCCGCGCTGATGGCGCTACTTCGCTTCTATCTCGCCAATGAAGTCGGAAGTCTCGTCAAGAACGGCGTGCGTCTCACCGTGATCGGCCGCCGCGACCGCCTGCCGGAGGGCATCGCCAGCGCGATCGCGCGCGCGGAACAAGCCACCTCGCGCGGCGAGACGCTCAATCTGCGCATCGCCGTCGACTATTCCGCGCGCGAGGCGATCCTCAACGCCGCGGCCAAGCTCGCCGGCGTCAGCGAGCCGACACGAGAGCTGTTCTCCCAGCTCGTCACCGGCGAACCGGGCCTGCGTGACGTCGATCTCATCATCCGCACCAGCGGCGAGAAGCGGCTGTCGGACTTCCTGTTGTGGGAAGGCGCCTATGCCGAATTGTACTTCACCGAGCGGATGTGGCCGGAATTCGATGGTGCGGCGCTGGCCGAGGCGCTCGCCTCGTTCCATCGCCGCGAGCGCCGCTTCGGCGGCCTGCAATCCTTGCCGCTCGAGCCCGCGCCGAGCCTCTAGAGCCCCACCGCTTTCCCCGCGACGAGCGGGATGAGGGAACAAACCTGATCCGTGGCTCCGGACCAGCATGCTTCGCCATGCTTTCGCATTCCCGGCAGCCTTTCCGCAGATGGGGGAATCATCTATCGCTGGCGGATGGCCCCTTGAAAAGCGTCCCGATGGACCATCAGCCGCGCAAGACTTCCGCCGAACAGCCAGTTACGAGCTCTGCCACGGACCGGGATACACCGGAGGCTTATTTCGAGGCCGGCCTTCGCCTGCTGCAGGCCGGGCAATTGGCGCAAGCCGAGCAATGCGGCCGGCAGGCGCTCACGCTCGATGAATGCCATTCCGACTCCATGCATCTGATGGGCATGCTCTGCATCGCCGCCCAGCGCTATGAATTGGCCATCGAATGGTTTGCGATGGCGATCCGGCAAAACCCTGGTGTAGCCGACTATTTCGTCAATCTCGGCATGGCGCTGCAGCGGAAGGAACGTTTTGACGAAGCGATCAGGAGTTACGATCGCGCGCTGCTGCTCAATCCCGACCAGCTCGGGGTCTGGCTTCGGATGGCCGAGCTGCTGCTGCAACAGGAGCGCTTCGATGAAGCGATCAAGTGCTTCGATCGCGCGGTGACGCTTGACGGCGAGCGGGCCGACATCTGGTACAGGATGGGCGAAATCCTGAAGCAGCAGAAGCGGACGGATGAGGCGATCTTAAGCTTCGATCAGGCGCTGAAGGTCAAGCCCGACTATTGGGAGGCCGCCAATGCCAGCGGGCTGCTCTACGTCGAGATGAAGCGCTATGAAGAGGCACTTGCGCGCTTCAGCAAGTCCGCCGAGATCGATCCCACCCAGGCGGGTGCGTTCAACTATCTCAGTTGTTGCCAATGGCCGATGCGGCGCTTCGAGGACGCGCTCGCCAATGCCCGCAAAGCCTACGATCTCGCCCCCGACAATCCGGAAATCACCAAGAATGTCGGGCTCCTGCTGCAAAGGCTCGACCGCCAGGAGGAGGCGCTGCCGTGGTTCGACAAGGCGCTCGCGCTCAGGGCCGACTTTCCCTCGGCGCTGAACGACCGCGCGACCACGTTGTTTGCGCTGCGCCGCATCGAGGAGGCCTTTGCCGATCTCGACCGCGCCGTCGCATTCGATCCGGCCTGTCCCGACCATCGCTGGAACCGATCTCTGTTCCAGCTCCTGGTCGGCAATTTCGCCGAGGGCTGGCAGGGCAGGGAATGGGGCCGGAAGTCCACACTGGTGAGCTTTACCGACCGCAAATTCACCCAACCGCACTGGTTCGGCGACGAGCCGATCGCGGGTAAGACCATCCTGCTGCACAGCGACGAGGGCCTCGGCGACTCGATTCAGTATTCACGCTATGCGGCGATGGTGGCAAAGCTCGGCGCCCGCGTCATCCTCGAAGTGGATTCCCCCCTGCAACCGCTGTTGCAGGGCCTGGAAGGAGTCTCGCTCTGCCTGCGCAAGAACGAGGCGCTTCCCGAGTTCGATCTGCATTGCCCGCTGGGAGGGCTGCCGCTGGCGTTCAAGACGCGGCTCGAGACCATTCCCGCCGCACCCTCCTATCTTCCACCGCTGCCGGAAGCGCGCCTCTGCGCATGGCAGGACCGGCTGGGCGCGCATGACAGGCTGCGCGTGGGTCTGGTCTGGTCCGGCAATCCCGCGCACTTCAATGACCGCAACCGCTCGACGACGCTGGAAAAGATGTCGGCGATCTTCGATTGCCGCGCGAGCTTCTACAGCCTGCAGAAGGATCCGCGCGCGGAGGACAGGGTGACGCTGTCCGAACGCAGCGATGTCATCGATCTGACCGAACATCTCACCGATTTTGTCGAGACCGCCGCGCTGATCTGCCATCTCGATCTCGTCGTCACCGTGGACACCAGCGTCGCGCATCTGGCCGCCGCGCAGGGATGCCCGACCTGGATCCTGCTGCCGCAGACGCCCGATTATCGCTGGCTGCTCGGCCGCGATGACAGCCCCTGGTATCCGAGCGTGCGCCTGTTCCGGCAAGGCGAGGATCGCGACTACGAAAGCGTGCTCGCCCGCGTGCGCGAGGAGCTCGGCACGCTCGTTGCGGCCTTCAGGGCCGAGCGCGACGGGATCGATTGAACCGTTGTCGCCGTGACGGTGCCGTTCTGCTGTCAGCGCTTCGAGCCCGGCCCCGATCGCGAGGACGATTTCCGTCGCGGCTTCGCCCGCTCCCGTTTCGCCGCAACGCGTCGCGCCGCCGCCAGCGCCGCGCGCGCCCAGGCGATAAACTCGTCGGGCTCGTCGAACAGCCGCTCCGGCACGCGCCAGAAGGCGAGGTCGATGGTGCTGCCTTTCTTGGCGTAATTGAGCGGAGGAAAGGATTCGGCCTCCTTGAAGGTCGCCCGGTTCTCGTCATCGACGCGGAAATAGAGCGTGTTCTCCGTCACCATGCCGAGCATCACGCCATCGCAGAAAACGCCGGTCTTGCTGAACATGCGCCGAAAGGTGACGCCGCCGAGCGGCGCGAACTGTTCGCGCAGGAAATCGGCAAAATTATCGCTGGCGACCACGAACTGACCTCTCACCAATGCCTTAATACGGCGCACGCGCCAGCCCTGGTCAAGGGCTCCGAGCGCCGCGGCCGTTAACGGCGGCGATACCAAACCAGCGCGATTTGCCGGACGATGGGCCCGGCGGCTCGCCCGCTAACTTTTTCGAAAACCGTTCCGGCCAAATTCGCGCTCAGCCAAAGCTGATCTCAGGGGAATGGGTCATGTCGATGAATGGGGAAGCCATCCTGGAAAACGTCCGCCGCTATCGCGCGATAGCCTCGCTGCACCGTCAGACCGCGGCCTTCCGTCCGCAGCAGCGCTGGTCGCTGTTGGACCAGGCCGAGCATTGGGAGCATCTCGCGCTGATCGAGCTCGAAACCTATTTCGAGATCCGCAAGCGCCTGGTTCCGACCTATCATTGAGTGGATCGGCCCGGTGGGGCCACGGCCCTCGTACAGCGGCACGCGACCTGGCGGGATGGTTAAGCAATGGATGATGCGGGCCGGACCGCCATCGCCCCGAAGCATAGGCGCCACGGCCGACGAACATGGGCACGACTGTTCGCGGTATCGCCACGCGGTCGCGCACCCGTGCCAACGTCGTCATTGCTCCTCAAGCACCACCCCGCAGGTGGCTGACGCAGGCTGTCATGCGACTTGTAACGTCGGAATGGCGTTGATCTTCTCTCCCAGCTCCTGCTCGGCACGTTGCAGATCGTACCGCTTCTGCAGATTAAGCCAGAGGTCCGGACCGTTTCCGCACAGCTTTCCGAGCCGCAGCGCCATCATCGGTGTTACCGGCTGCTTTTCCTCAAGGATGTCATAAAGCGTCTGCCGCGACACGCCAAGCAGCCTGGCGATCTCCGTCTTGGGACGATCCAGCACCGGCAGAATCTCTTCACGCAGAAGTTCGCCGGGATGCATGGGCGGCAAGCTGCGCTTCGGGAGCTTTTTGGCCATCGAACTTCCTCAGTGATAGTCTTCTAGATTGACGTCGGTTGCATCACCCTCCAGCCACCCGAAGGTGATGCGCCAGCTTCCGCTCGCGTTGACTGCATACCGGCCTTTGTCGCGACCGACGAGCGCATGAAAACGAAAGCCAGGCAGGTTCATGTCTTCAGGCCGTGATGCGTCGTCGAGCGCGCGCAAAATGTTGGCGATACGCCTCGTGTTCTGCACACTGAGCCGGCGGCCATCTCCCGTCGCAAAGAAGCGTTCCAGCGCCTTGTCTCTGAACGACCGTATCACGCCGTGCTGTAAGGAAATGGCTTACACATGTCAAGTGCTAGTTTACGTCTGTCAACCCCAAGGCCATGAATTCGAGAAACGGCAATTGGCTCGGTCTCGCGCTGGGCCAAAGGCGCCAACGGATCGCGTTCGAAGCACCACGCCGCAAGTGGCTGACGCAGGCTGTCATGCCACTTGTAACGTCGGAATGGCGTTGATCTTCTCTCCAAGCTCCTGCTCTGCACGTTGCAGCGGCGCAGCTCTTTTGGGCGCGGCCGGCGCATCGGCCGCGGCGCGTCGGCGGTGCTTCCTTCACAAGCTCAAACGACCGGCAGCGTACGTCAGACCTTCACGATGACTGTTCCCAGATGACCACCCCTGATCGTCTGCTCCAAAGCCTGCGGGGCTTCAGCAAGTCCGTCCACAATCACATGGGGAAAGCGGAGTTGTCCTGATCTCAGCCATTCGCCGAGATGCTGTTCCCATTCCTGTTGAGCCTCGGGATTGTCATCGGCGCTGTAGCCACGAATCAGCAGCCGCTTCATCAGGATGTGCGCGGAGTCGAGGGTGATCGGTGCCCCTCTGCCACGGCCAGCTGCCAGCTGCTGGGACAATGTGCCCATCACCACCACGCGTGCGCCTTCGCGGCAGGCGATAACGCCAGCCTGAAACTGCTCGCCGCCCACATTATCGACAAAGACGTCGATCCCCTCGGGCGCAGCTTCTGCCAGTTGCTGTGAGATAGGCGCTCCGCCACGATAGATGGCCGCATCATAGCCAAGCCCCATCACCAGCCGATCGGCCTTTTCGCGCGTGCTCGTGCTGCCGATGACGCGGGCGGCGCCGTGCAGGCGCGCGATCTGCGCGGCCATCGAGCCGATCGCCCCGCCGCCGCTGGAGATGAACGCGGTATCGCCCGGCCGAACATGGATGCCGCGCGTTAGAGCGGCATAAGCGGTCGAGCCATGACCAAGGTGCGTGACGCGATCGGGAAGATCGTCCCGAACCTTGCGGCACTGCGTGACCGGTACGGCCGCGTAGTCGCGCCACCCGAGAAAGTGAACGACGAGATCGCCTGGCGAAAGTCCGCTGTTCTCGGGCGCTACCATCACCTCGCCGAGCGCCTGGCCGCGCAGCGTTTCTCCCGCCCGTATGGCTGGAAACGGCACGCCCTTTTCGTCGGATGCGCCTCTGGATGATCATCTGGCGTAATGACGCTGAGACGAGGAAATAGAGATTTCGGACGAGCACTTGGTCGAACACGGGCTCCTGGCGGAGCGTGCGCACGACCTCGAAATCGGCCAACACGGGAAGTCCCTCATGTGCCCTGACTAGCCTGACTTCTCGGCCCTCGATCGGCAATTCGTGCATCAATACTCCTTTCGCCCGGACGCATGGCCTGCGGATCATATGCGAGTATACTGCTCATATTCGAACGGAGCCCGCGCTTTGGCTACTCGCATTCCCTTGTCTTCCAAATCCATGCGCAAACAGCCCCGCCAAGCGCGGTCGCGCGCCACCTTGGAA
>JAFAUV010000311.1 GCA_019243075.1 Bradyrhizobium sp. | reverse complement strand
TCATCGAGCTGACGCGCGAGGTGCTGGAAGTGCCCGCCGATTACAAGATCGGCATCGTGCCTGCGTCGGACACCGGCGCGGTCGAGATGGCACTGTGGTCGCTGCTCGGCGCACGGCCCGTCACCACCATCGCCTGGGAGTCCTTTGGCGAGGGCTGGGTCTCCGACATCATCAAGGAATTGAAGCTCAAGGACGTGATCCAGCTTCACGCGGGCTATGGCGACATCCCTGATCTGTCCAAGGTCAGCTCCGATACCGACATTATCTTCACCTGGAACGGCACCACCTCGGGCGTGCGGGTGCCCAATGCCGACTGGATCAAGGCGGACCGCAAGGGGCTCACGATTTGCGACGCGACCTCGGCCGCCTTTGCGCAGCCGCTGGACTGGAAGAAGCTCGACGTCGTCACCTTCTCCTGGCAGAAGGCGCTCGGCGGCGAAGCCGCGCATGGCATGCTGGTGCTCGGCCCCCGCGCGGTCGAACGGCTCGAGACCTACAAGCCGGCCTGGCCGCTGCCGAAGGTCTTCCGTTTAACCAAGGGCGGCAAGCTCAATGCCGGCATCTTCGAGGGCGAGACCATCAACACGCCGTCGATGCTATGCGTCGAGGACTACCTGGACGCGCTGAACTGGGGCAAGTCGGTCGGCGGATTGAAGGCGCTGATGGCGCGCGCGGACGCCAACACCAAGGTGCTGGCCGACTGGAAGGCGAGAACACCCTGGATCGATTTCCTCGCCAAGGATCCTGCGATCCGCTCCAACACCTCCGTATGCCTCAAGATCGTCGATCCCGCGATCACCTCGCTTACGCCGGACCTGCAGGGCGAGTTCTGCAAGAAGCTGGTCGCGCTGGTCGAGAAGGAGAATGCCGGCTTCGACTTCGCGCATTATCGCGACGCGCCGGCAGGCCTGCGCATCTGGTGCGGCGCCACCGTCGATGCCAAGGACATCGAGCTCTTGACGCAGTGGATCGACTGGGCCTTCGCCGAGACCAGGGCCGCGTTGCCGAAGGCGGCGTAGTTTTCCACCTCGCCCCGTGTGCGAGCAGAGGTCGGCGAAAGCGCCGGGTGAGGGGCCCGCCGCGGATCGATCCGAAGTCATTTGCGAAAGCGGCCCCTCACCCCGACCCTCTCCCCGTTGAGACGGGGAGAGGGAGAAGAGAGATCCGAGGCTTCATCAAATCAGGCCCGAGCGGGCTGAGCCCCTAGCAGGCAGGAAATTTTCAAATGTCCAAACCCAAAGTTCTCATTTCCGATGCGCTGTCGCCGGCTGCCGTGCAGATCTTCCGGGATCGCGGCGTCGAAGTCGACTTCCAGCCCAATCTCGGCAAGGACAAGGACAGGCTCGCCGAGATCATCGGCAGTTACGACGGCCTTGCGATCCGCTCGGCGACGAAAGCGACCGCCAAGGTCATCGAGAAGGCAACCAGGCTGAAGGTGATCGGCCGCGCCGGCATCGGCGTCGACAATGTCGAGATTCCGGCGGCGACCGCCAAGGGCATCATCGTGATGAACACGCCGTTCGGCAATTCGATCACGACCGCCGAGCACGCGATCACGCTGATGCTGGCGCTCGCGCGCGAAATCCCGCAGGCCGACGCTTCCACCCAGGCCGGCAAATGGGAGAAGAACCGTTTCATGGGCGTCGAGATCACCGGCAAGCTGCTCGGCGTCATCGGCTGCGGCAATATCGGCTCGATCGTCGCCGACCGGGCGCTGGGCCTGCGCATGCGCGTGATCGCGTTCGATCCGTTCCTGTCGCCGGAGCGCGCCAAGGACATCGGCGTGGAGAAGGTCGAGCTCGATGACCTCCTCAAGCGCGCCGATTTCATCACGCTGCACACGCCGCTGACCGAGAAGACCAGGAACATCATCGACGCGGCCGCCATCGCCAGGATGAAGAAGGGCGTTCGCCTCATCAATTGCGCCCGCGGCGGTCTCGTCGACGAGCAGGCGCTGGTGGATGCGCTCAACGCCAAGCATGTCGCGGGCGCGGCCTTCGACGTATTCGCCGAGGAACCGGCGACGACCAACGTGCTGTTCGGCCATCCCAACGTGATCTGCACGCCGCATCTCGGTGCCGCCACCACCGAGGCGCAGGAGAATGTCGCGTTGCAGGTCGCCGAACAGATGTCGGACTATCTGCTGCATGGCGCGATCTCCAATGCGGTCAACTTTCCCTCGATCACCGCGGAAGGGGCGCCGAAGCTGCGGCCTTTCATCGAGCTGGCCGAGAAGCTCGGTTCCTTCGCGGGCCAGCTCACCGAGACCGGCATCTCCAAGGTGCAGATCACCTATGAGGGGCATGTCGCGGAGATGAAGATCAAGGCGCTGACCTCGGCGGTGCTGTCCGGTTTGCTCAGGCCGATGCTCGGCGACGTCAATGTCGTCTCCGCGCCGGTCGTCGCCAAGGAGCGCGGCATGATCGTCGACGAGGTCGTGCGCGCGGCGCAGAGCGACTATGAAAGCCTGATCACGGTCACGGTTGCCACCGAGCGGCAGGAGCGTTCGGTCTCGGGCACGGTCTATCACGATGGCAAGCCGCGGCTGGTCGACATCAAGGGCATCCGGGTCGATGCCGAATTCGGCAAGTCGATGATCTATGTGACCAATGAGGACAAGCCGGGCTTCATCGGTGCCTTTGCCAGCCTGCTCGGCGATGCCAGGATCAACATCGCAACCTTCCATCTCGGCCGCGTCAAGCAGGGCGGTGATGCCATCGCCCTGGTCGAGATCGACGGCGCAGTGCCGCCGGCGGTGCTCGCCAAGGTGCAGGCGCTGCCGCAGGTCAAGCAGGCCAAGGCGTTGGTGTTTTAGGCCACCGCGCCTTCCTCGTCATGGCCGGAAATGATTTGGGCGGCATGATGCCCGTCATATTCCGATCTGCGGAACCAGGAGCGCGCCGCTCCCGGCAAACGAGGGGCGCCCACGTCGTTTTATTGTCGCGTCCGGCAAAATATGTGTAGGTTGAGGCCATGACACGCCTCGAACGGGCGATCCGACAAGGGAGAGAAACATGCGTGAAGCCGTCATCGTATCCTATGCGCGCACCGGGCTCGCCAAATCCGCCCGCGGCGGATTCAACATCACCGCGCCGATGACCATGGCGGGGCACGCCATCAAGCATGCGGTCGAGCGCGCCGGTGTCGAGAAGGACTATGTCGAGGATTGCTATCTCGGCAATTGCGCCCATGGCTCCAGCAATATCGGCCGTGAAGCCGCGCTGCTCGCCGGCATGCCGAAATCGACCGCGGGCGTCTCGGTCAACCGCTTCTGCTCCTCGGGCTTGCAGACCATCGCAATGGCCGCAAACAGCATCCGATCGGACGGGGCGGACTGCATCGTCGCCGGCGGTGTCGAGAGCATTTCCGCGCCGGCGGGCGGTGTGCCGAAGGAGGCTCGCGATGCCGAGCTGCTGAAATACGCGCCCGACATCTACATGGCCATGATCGACACCGCCGACATCGTCGCCGAGCGCTATAAGGTCAGCCGCGAATATCAGGACGAGTTTTCGCTGGAGTCGCAGCGCCGCATGGCGGCCGCGCAGCAGGCCAACAAGTTCAAGGACGAGATCGTCCCGATGAAGACCAAAATGAAGGTGGTCGACAAGGTGACGAAGGAGGAGAGCATTGTCGACTACGTGGTCACGCGCGACGAATGCAACCGTCCCGAAACGACCATGGAAGGTCTTGCCAAGCTCGAGCCGGTGAAGGGTCCGGGCAAATACATCACCGCCGGCAATGCCAGCCAGCTCTCCGACGGCGCTGCCGCGGTGGTGCTGATGGAAGCCAAGGACGCCGAGAAGCGCGGGCTGGAGCCGATGGGACGTTTCGTGGCCTGGGCCACCGCCGGCTGCGAGCCCGACGAGATGGGCATCGGCCCGGTGTTCGCCGTGCCGAAGCTGTTGAAGCGCCATGGCATGAAGATCGACGACATCGACATCTGGGAGCTGAACGAGGCCTTTGCCAGCCAGTGCCTCTATTGCCGCGACCGGCTCGGCATCGATCCCGCCAAGTACAACGTCAATGGCGGCTCGATCGCGATCGGCCATCCCTTCGGCATGACGGGTGCGCGGCTCACCGGACACATCCTGCAGGAAGGCCGTCGCCGCAAAGCCAAGTGGGGCGTCGTGACCATGTGCATCGGCGGCGGCCAGGGAGGCGCAGGGTTGTTCGAGATTTATTGAGCAGGGGCAGGCCAAGGCGCTGCGCTCTTCGCCAGCGACAGCGCCAATTTCGCAAGTGCTCCCTCGGGCCGCCGCAGCTCTTCCAGGATGGTGAAATGGTCGGCACCTTCGATGCCGACGAGGTCGCCGGGCGCGCCCGCCTTCCGCCGCGCGGCATGGAAGTTCCGGGAATCCCACACCAGCGCCGGCAATTCGGCCGAGCCGTAGGCGATGTCGAGAGGTTTTGGCAGGCTCGGAAGCCGCAGCGGCGAAAGCTCGGCGATCTCCCGGTCGCTGAGCTTCAGCGCCGCGTTGAGTGCGGTGTCGCGGATCGGCGCGAGATCATAGACGCCGGAGATCGCGAGCCCGGCCTTGACCAGCGGATGCGAGAGACCGAGCGCGGCGAGTTGGGCGCCCGCGGACCATCCGGACAAGATCACCGGACCGGCGATACCGCGCGACGGTCCGTTCGCCGCCAGCCAATCGAGCGCGAGCGAAATCTCGCCGACGATTTCGGTCAGACTTGCATCCGGCGCCAGCGTGTAGCCGGGGATGGCAACCGACCATCCATGCGCGGCCATTCCCTCGACCAGCATGGCGAAGAGATCGCGCGAATTGCGCTGCCAATAGCCGCCATGGATGAAGACGAGACAAGGCGCGGCCTTGTCGCGGCCCGGATAGAGATCGATCCTGGTTCGCTCGCGTGTTCCGTAGGGAAGATCCAGAGCGCCGGCGTGAGCCGCGCGAAACTTCGCCGAGGCCTCGTTGCGCGCAGCAATCAGCGCCGGGCTGTTGGCGACGGCCTTGTTGTTGTCATAGGCGGCATCGCGCTCGGCTTGGGATAGCGCGGCCCAGTTCAGGCGGGGATCGTTGCTGGTCATCGTCCGCCTCTAGCACGGATGCAGCAGCAAGAGCCACGGGGTTGCTTCCTCGGCGCACGGCGCGCCTACTCGGCGGAGACGTCCTCCTTGGCCCTCGACCGCTCGATCATGTCGAGTGCAGCGATCGCCGCCGCCTTGACATGATCGACGCAGCATTGTTCGGCGAGGTCCTCGTCCCCGCTCTGGATGGCGCGCCAGATCGCGGTGACTTCGCGCAGGCTCTTGTTGATCCGCTTCGGCTGCGACATCGAGGTGATGCGGAGCAGCGTGATCCGGTCATGCAGCGGCTTGAGCATCCGTTCGATGAAGCTGTTGCGGCAGCCGCCGATCAGGGCGGCATAGAAAGCGGTCTTGGCCTCGAGGCATCCGGCCAAGTCCTGCCTGGCCGCGGCCGCCTTCAGCCGGCTCAGGGCGCCGCCGATCCGGCGTACCACCTCGTCATCGTGCAGGCGGGCGCATTCGCGTCCGGCAAATCCCTCCAGCACGGCACGGGCGGCGTAGAGCTGCCTCGCCTCCTCGAGGCTGATGGTGCTGACGACGGGGCCGCGATGCGGGACGGTGTTGACCAGCCCGTCGGCTTCCAGCAGCCGCAGCGCCTCGCGGATCGAGGGACGGCTGACGCCCATCATCTCGCACAGCTCGCGCTCCACCAGCCGCTGGCCCGGCTTGAGCGTGCCGGACATGATGGCCTCGCGCAGCTTTCGCGCGACCATCGCCCGGACGGTCGGCACGTCCTCGATGCGCAGCGTGGCGTGCAATTCGGCGCGTCGGTCCATCGGCGAGGGCCTTCCTATCCAGGGTTGAACGGCGATTTACCGCCGCAATCGGCAGTTCCGCAATTTGAACATCAGGTACGCTCCGGATCCGACTTATCCATGCGATCGACCAGCTTCCGTCGAGTGGCAGCAGGCGCCGGTGATGTCCCGCGCCGCCTCGTCGCAGAGCAAGACCACGAGCGCGCCGACGGCGCTCGCGCGGGCGATCGGCGTCAGCCCCGCATCTCGACCGCCGCCCATTCCTCTAGGACTTTCGCGATCGACGTGAAATCGGACGACGCGCCGAACTTGGCGTTGGTGATCGCGAGCATCTGCCTGACCGCGGCGCCGCAGACCATCGGCACGCCCATGGCTTCCGCTTCGTCGACACAGAGCCGGACATCCTTGTAGGAAAGGCCGGTCGCGAAGCCGAAATCGAAGGTGCCGGGCAGCACTGCGCGCGGAAACTTGTCCTGGGAAGCGCTGTTGCGGCCGCTCGACGCATTGATGATGTCGATCAGGACGCGGGCATTGATGCCCCCCTTCACGCCCATCGCCACCGCTTCGGAGGTGATCACGAGCGCGGCCGCCGCCATCAGATTATTGGCGAGCTTTGCGGTCTGCGCCGTACCGGGCTTGTCGCCGGTATAGAACAGCTTGCCGAAATTCTTGAGGATCGGCTCGACGATCTCGTAGGTCTCCTTCGGGCAGGACACCATGACCGCGAGCGTGCCGTTGACCGCGCCGGTGATGCCGCCGGAGACCGGCGCATCGACCAGCGTCATGTTTCTCGGCTGGAACTCCTGCGCGATCAGCTTCGCCGTGCCTGGCCCCGATGTCGAAAGATCGATCACGATGCGGGCGCGATTGCCGGAGGCGATGCCGTTGGGCCCGAGTGCGACGCCCTTGACGATGTCGGGCGTCGGCAGGCTGGTCAGCACGATGTCGGATGCCGAGGCGACCTCTGCCGGCGAGCCGGCAAGGCGGGCGCCGCGCGCGATTAGCGGCCTTATCGCTTCGCTCGAGGTATCATGGACCGAAAGCGTGTAGCCGGCATCGAGCAGACGCCCGGCCATCGGTCCGCCCATGCGGCCGGTGCCAATGAAGCCGATGGTGTGTTTTGCCATTCGTCCACTCCCCGCGCGCCGTTTTGGTGCGGCGCGTTGCCCCCGCGCGCCGTTTCGGCCACCCGGCATGGCCGGGCAGGTCGGAGCAACTGTCCCCGATTGTCTGTCAATCTGTCAAGCATAAGATTAAGTCGACATGGCGCAGCAGGACGGCGTAGGATTTTCGCGGAGCGCAACTGGAGTAATCAATCATGAGCCACAGCCCTCTGTTCGAAAAAGGCCTGAAGGTACGCAAGGAAGTGCTAGGCGAGGACTACGTCAACAAGTCGATCGCGGGGGCGGACGAGTTCACGCGCACGATGGCGGAGTGGTCGACCGAATTTTGCTGGGGGGCTCTGTGGACGCGCCCGGGACTCGATCGTCGTACCCGCAGTATCGTCAATCTGGCGATGCTTGGCGCGCTCAATCGGCCTCACGAGCTGAAGCTGCATGTCAAAGGTGCGCTGAAGAACGGGCTCACCAAGGAAGAGATCAAGGAGATCCTGCTTCAGGTCGCAGTCTATTGCGGCGTGCCGGCCGGCATCGACGCCTTCCGCAACGCGCGCGAAGCCTTCAAGGAGGTCGAAGGCTCCTGAGATTGCGCCTCGAGCGCGACCTCAATCAACCAAGGAGAGACGCATGGGCAAGGCACCGCCTTCCGCCAAACGCGACCGCATCAAGGCATTCACGCCGGCACTGGTCGATTACACCAACGATGTTGTTTACGGCGACCTCTGGGAGCGCAAGGGTCTTTCCAAGCGCGACCGCAGTCTCATCACCGTTGCAGCGCTGGTTGCGACCTATCGGCCCGAGCAGCTGGTGCCGCATCTGTCACGCGCGATCGGCAATGGCGTCACGCAGGAGGAGATCACCGAGGTCATCACCCATATGGCATTCTACGCCGGTTGGCCGGCTGCGATGTCGGCCGCGCAAATCGCCTACACGGTGCTGGTCGAAGGCAAGGGGGAATGACGATGGCCAAGGATGTCGTCGTCGGCTTCATCGGGCTAGGCACCATGGGCGGCAAGATGGCGAGCAATATTATGAAGGCCGGCTATGAGCTCGTGGTGCACGATCTGCGGCGGCAGTTGGCCGGTCATCATCTGCAGGCGGGCGCCGAATGGGCCAATACGCCGCGCGCGCTGGCGGAAAAGTCCGACGTGATCTTCACCTCGCTGCCGGAACCCGCGGATGTCGAGCGTGTCGCACTCGGAGCCGACGGCTTGATCGAAGGCATCAGAGAGGGCGCGGCCTATTTCGATCTCTCGACGAATTCCCAGAGCGTCGTGAAGAAGATTCACGAAGCCTTTGCCGCCAAGGGGGCGCACATGCTCGATGCGCCGGTCAGCGGCGGCCCCTCCGGTGCGGCCTCGCGCAAGATGGCGATCTGGGTCGGCGGCGACAAGCCGGCCTACGACAAGCACAAGGTGGTGCTCGATGCCATGGGAGACCGGCCATCCTATATCGGACCGATCGGGACCGCGACTGTCGCCAAGCTCGTTCACAACATGTCGGGCTATGCGATCACCTGCGCGCTCGCCGAGACATTCACCATGGGCGTCAAGGCGGGCATGGACCCGGTCGCGCTGTGGGAAGCGGTACGCCAGGGTGTCGGAGGCCGCCGTCTCACCTTCGACGGCCTGCTCGATCAGTTCCTGCCCGGCAGTTATGATCCGCCGCATTTCGCGCTCAAGCTCGCCACCAAGGACGTCAAGCTGGCGACCGAACTCGGGCGCGAGCTCGGCCTGCCGATGCGGATCTGCAACCTCGCTTATGCGGAGATGAGGGAAGCCTGCAACCGCGGCTGGGAGGGGCGCGACTCGCGCGTGGTGATGCTGCTGGAGCAGGAGCGCGCCGGAATCAAGATCGCGGCCGAGCCGGAGCGGGTGAAGCAGGCGGCGGAACGCGCGAAGTCCGGCTGATGCCGGCCGAAGCAGGGGCGTCATGACCGGCATCGATTACGAGCTGTTCGCCATCCGCTATGCCACCCGCGAGGCTCGCCGCGCCGCGCATTTCATCGGCGGCGATCCGCATGACGGGCCCATGCCGATGGATTATTTCATGTGGGTGGCAAGGGGCGGGGGCAAGACCTTCGTCATCGACACCGGCTTCAACGCCGAGGTGTCGGCAAAGCGCCAGCGCCACTTCCTGCGCTGCCCGGTGGAATCGCTCGCGCTGCTCGGCATCGATCCCGGCGCGGTCGAGGATGTGATCCTCACTCACCTGCATTACGACCATGTCGGGAATTTCGATCGTTTTCCGAACGCGCGGTTTCACCTGCAGGAGCGCGAGCTGGCCTACGCCACCGGGCGCTACATGCGCTATCCCGGCCTCTCGCATTCGTTCGAGGTCGAGGATGTCTGCGGGATCCTGCGGCTCAACTATGCCGGCCGCGTGATGTTCTACAATGGCGACGCGGAACTCGCGCCGGGCCTGACCGTGCACGCCGCCGGCGGCCACTCGGCCGGGCTTCAATTCGTCCGGGTCAGGACCCGCCGCGGCTTCGTCGTGCTCGCTTCCGATGTCACTCATTTCTATGAGAACATGGCCGGCGGCCGGCCGTTCACGACGGCCTTCCACATCGGAGAAATGCTGGAAGGGTTTGACCGGCTGCTCGAGCTCGCACCGAGCGAAAGTCACATCGTCCCGGGGCATGATCCGCTGGTGATGAAGCTCTATCCGCCGCCCAGCGCCGGGCTCGCAGGCGTCGTCGTCCGCCTGGACGTGCCGCCCTCCGGCACGGCGCCGTCCCGCGCGGACTATCGTTGAATGACCGGGCAGCGCTTTTTCCGTCGACCCCAAGCAAGGTTGCGCCGATCGCCTCGGCCGATCAGGCGGCTTGAAGTTCGGCGAGTGGGGCGGTCGTGGCATCATAGCCGTAGACCCAATCGGGATCGGTCGGCTCCTTGAGCCAGGTATTGGTGCGGGAGCTGAGCTGCACGCGCGACGTGCGTGGCTTTCTAGTCGCTTCGTAACGTTTGAATGCTTCCGCCACGCCGCCGCGATCGACATGCTTCAGGCAGCGAGCCAATATGGCGGCATCTTCGATTGCCATCGCGGCGCCTTGGGCCATGTACGGCGTCATCGGATGACAGGCGTCTCCGAGCAGGGTGATGTTGCCTTGGCTCCAGCGGGCCAAGGGATCTCTGTCCACCAGGGCCCATTTGTGAACGGAGGGACACGCTTGGAGGACGTGACGCACTTGGGGATGAAAGGCCGAAAATGCCTTCCGCAATTGCCCGACATCGCCCATGGCCGACCACGACTCCACGGTGAAGCCCGGCTCGGGCTGGCTGGTCACGAAGTAAACTTCGCTTCGATCCGGCTTCACGTAATAGATGACGATATGCCGGTCGGGACCCCACCATTTGGTGCAATCGTCGATGTCACGGCCATCGAGCAACGAGGCCGGGAAAACGGTGCGATAGGCGATCCGGCCGGTGAAATTCGGCTCGTCTTTTCCGAACAACTGGTGCTTGACGAAGGAGTGGACGCCATCGGCCGCTACGACGGCATTCGCCTCGACTTGATTTCCGTTTGAGAACGTCAGGTTGACGCTCCGGTCGGCACGCTCCTCGATGCCGACCAGACGATGGTCGAGATGGATGGAGGGCGGGGCAATGGCGCTTGCAAGGGCCGAATGGAGGTCGCCGCGATGGCCTAGCAGATAGGGCGCGCCGTAGCGCTGCTCGGCCGCTTCGCCGAAGACCATATCGAAGCGGATATTGCCGGTGTCGTAGTCCCTGTTGTTCCAGGAGCGCGGGCAAAAGGACTCCGCGCGCATGAGGTCTTCAAGCCCAAAGGATCGAAGGACCTTCATGGCGTTGCAGCCAATTTGAATGCCCGCCCCGAGCCGCGCGAATTTCGAGGCCTGTTCATAGACCTTCGCGTCCATGCCGGCGCGTTGAAGGGCCGCCGCCGTGGCCAGGCCCCCCACGCCGGCGCCGATGATCGCCACAGAAAGTCGTGTCATGGATTGCCTCGCTCGGGAAGATTTTGCCCGGGATTGCCTGGAGCGGGACCTTGGCTTGGACGCTGAGGCCATGACAATCCCCTGCCGGTTACATGTAACATCTACATGGCCCGGCGACCTCCCGCCAAGCCATTTTGGAGCAGCTCTCGCGCCTGGTGGGGATCCTTGCCAAAAGCGAGACCGGCAGCGCCGCCAAAGGCCAGAGCCATCGTGGCAGGGATGTGGCGCCGCCGTGTGGCATTGTGGGGCTTTTGCATCAGGGCGCGGGCGGATAGAAGCTGATCCACAACGACGCCGATTGCCTGGGTTATGAGCCTTTCCGCCCCTTTTATCCGCCGGCCGGTGGCCACCACGCTGCTGTCGCTTGGGCTCGTGGTGGCCGGCGTCATTGCATTTTTCAAGCTGCCGGTCTCGCCGCTGCCCGATGTCGACATTCCGACCATCGCCGTGCAGGCGACCTTGCCCGGCGCCAGCCCGGCGGACGTGGCCGCGACCGTCGCCGGTCCCCTCGAGCACCACCTCGGCCAGATCGCCGACGTCACCGAAATGACCTCGGCGAGCACGCTGGGCTCGGCCCGCGTCACGCTGCAGTTCAACATCGATCGCGATATCAACGGTGCCGCGCGCGACGTGCAGGCGGCGATCAATGCGGCGCGGGCCGACCTGCCAAGCAACCTGCGCAGCAATCCCACCTATCGCAAGTTCAATCCCGCCTCGGCGCCGATCCTGATCTACACCTTGACCTCGGATACGCTGACGCCGGCGGAGCTCTATGATGCCGCTTCCACCGTGCTCGCCCAGAAGCTGTCGCAGGTCGAAGGTGTAGGCGAAGTCTCCGTCAGCGGCGGATCGCTGCCGGCCGTGCGGGTGGAGCTGATACCTCCGGTGCTCTTCAAATACGGCATCGGGCTGGAGGACGTTCGTGCCGCGATCGGCAGCGCCAATGCGCACAGCCCGAAGGGCGGCATCGACGTCGAGAGCCAGCGCTACCAGATCTACTCCAACGACCAGGCCAAGAAGGCGGAGGACTACAAGTCGCTGATCGTCGCCTATCGCAACGGGGCCGCGGTGCGGCTGACGGATGTCGGCGACGTCCTCGACTCCGTGGAGAACGTGCGCACGCTCGGCCTTTCCAACGGCAAGCCCGCGATCGTAATGATCGTGTACCGGCAACCCGGCGCCAATATCATCCAGATGGTCGACCGCGTGAAGAACCTGATGCCGCAATTGCGAGCCTCGGTGTCGCCCGCCATCGACATCAATCTTGCGGTCGACCGCTCGAAGACGATCCGGGCGTCACTGCGCGACGTCGAGATCACGCTCCTCATCGCTGTCGCGCTGGTGATCCTCGTGGTGTTCGCGTTCCTGCGCAATGCGCGCGCGACGCTGGTGCCGGTGGTCGCGGTGTCGGTGTCGCTGGTCGCCACCTTCGCCGTGATGTACCTGTTGGGATACAGCCTCGACATCTTCTCCCTGATGGCGCTGACGGTTGCAACCGGCTTCGTGGTGGACGACGCCATCGTCGTCCTGGAAAACATCAGCCGTCACATCGATGCTGGAATGTCGCGGCTGCAGGCGACGCTGCTCGGGTCGCGCGAGGTCGGTTTCACCGTGCTGTCGATGAGCGTGTCGTTGATCGCGGTCTTTGTCCCTATTCTGTTGATGGGCGGCCTCGTTGGCCGTCTGTTCCGCGAATTCGCCATGACGATCACGATCGCGATCGTGATCTCGCTGGTGGTCTCGCTGACCACGACGCCGATGATGTGCGCCGTGTTGCTGCGCGGCGCTCGCGGCAGCCCGCATGGGCGGATTTATCGCATCAGCGAGCGCGTCTTCGAGGTGATGCTGAACGGCTACCGCCGGACGCTCGCCATCGCCCTGCGCCACCCGCGCCTGGTGATGCTGATCCTGGTCGCCACGCTGGGCCTGAACTTCCATCTCTATCGGGTCGTTCCCAAGGGCTTCGTCCCGCAGCAGGACACCGGGCTGTTGATCGGGTCGATCCAGGCCGATCAGCACACCTCGTTTCAACTGATGCGGCAGAAGCTCACGCAATTCATCACCATCGTCAGATCAGATCCGGCGATCGACACGGTCGTCGGTTTCACCGGCGGCAGCGGCCCCGGCCCCGGTGGCTCCGCCAACACCGGCACGGTATTCGCGTCGCTGAAGCCGATCGGCGAACGCGCAATCGCAGCCGATCAGGTCATCGAGCGGCTGCGGGGGCAACTCGCGGCGGTGGCGGGTGCCACGCTGTTCCTGCAGTCGATCGGCGACCTCGGCGCCGGAGGTCGCTCGGGCAATGCGGCCTATCAGTATACGCTGCAAGCCTCGACATTCGACGAGCTCAATGAATGGACACCGAAGCTCGTCGCCGCGCTCCAGGCGAACTCGATGCTGGCCGACGTCAGCAGCGACCAGCAGAACAAGGCCCTGCAATCCAATCTGATCATCGATCGCGATAGCGCGGCACAGCTCGGCATCACGGTCGGCCAGATCGACAACACGCTCTATGATGCCTTCGGGCAGCGACAGGTCTCGACGATCTACGTCGCCCGCAACCAGTATCACGTGATCATGGAGGTTGCGCCGCCCTATTGGCAGGATCCGCAGACCTTGAAGGAGGTCTATGTCAGCACCTCGGGCGGATCCGCGAGCGGTTCCCAGACCACCAACGCCGTGGCCGGCACGGTTGCTTCTTCCGCGCAGAAGACATCGGTCGGCTCGATCGCCGCAAATGTCGTGCGAAATCTCGCGACCAATTCGATCGGCACGACCGGCAAGGGCGCCGCTTCGACCGGAACGGCCGTGAGCACCAGCCAGGAGACGATGATTCCGCTGTCGAGCGTGGCCCGCTTTGCACAGGGCGAGACGCCATTGGTCGTCAACCACCACGATCTGCTGGTCGCCAGCACCGTCTCCTTCAATCTCCCGCCGGGCGTCTCGCTGAGCACGGCGACCGCCGAGATCGAAGCTACCCTGAGCCGGATCGGCATGCCGCCGGGCATTCATGGCGAGTTCGCGGGCGCGGCCAAGATCTTTCAGCAATCGCTGGCAAGCGAGCCGTTTCTCATTATCGCGGCGCTGGCGACCATCTACATCTCGCTCGGCATGCTCTATGAGAGCTACGTTCATCCGCTCACGATCCTGTCGACCCTGCCCTCGGCCGGTGTCGGGGCGGTGCTGGCGCTGATGCTGGCGCATTCCGAATTCGACATCATCGCCATGATCGGCGTGATCCTCCTGGTCGGCATCGTGAAGAAAAATGCGATCATGATGATCGACTTTGCGCTCGACGCCGAGCGTCAGCGCGGGCTGTCGTCGGCGGATGCCATCTTCGAGGCCTGCTTGATGCGCTTTCGGCCGATCATGATGACGACCATGGCTGCCCTGTTCAGCGCGGTGCCGCTGATGGTCGGCATGGGCGAGGGCAGCGAGTTTCGCCAGCCGCTCGGCATCGCCATATTCGGCGGCGTGATCCTGAGCCAGATCCTGACGCTCTACACCACGCCGGTCGTCTACCTCTATCTCGATCGCCTCAGGCATTGGAGGCGGAGACGAAGGTTGGCTCGTGCCTAGTTTCCGGCGCGCCGGCCTTTACTCACATCGGGCTGAGCGCCAGTTTTCCCGCGCTTGTCAGCGCGCCGCAGCGCTCGATGCTCGATCCTAGCTCGCCGGGACGGCCCCATGAATAATAGATCGAAGCCGCGAGTCGGCCTTGCTGCGCGAAAGTCTTGAGGGCGCCGCGCATGGTCTCGATCAACTGGCCGCGCTGACGTTCATCGGGCGGGCACGACTTATCGGAATTGTCGAAGCCCCATTCCGTCAGCCAGCACGGCTTACGTGCCGTGCATTCGGCGAAGGCGTCCGCCTGCAAAAGCCTGGCGAAGCTGGCGACAGGTTGCTTGGCCTGGCCCCCCGGATAAACATGCACGCCGTAGCCGTCGGCGAGATCGTCGAGGCCGTTGTCGCGGAGGAACCGCAACGTCGCCGGAATGCTGACGCCATCGAGCTTCTGGCCAGCCCGCTTGCCGGGCAATCCACCGTCGGCGAGCCCCGCCGAGATGATCGGGGTTTTCTGATTGAGCTTTGAATGATCGCGCACGTCCTTCATCGCCGCCGCGACCCGGAGATAGGCACGATAGCTCGCGGCAATCGTGCGACCTTCGGGATCGCTGGCGTTGTCGAGGTCGGGCAACCCCAGGACGCGGCCCGATGCTTCGGCCGGCACGAAGTCGCCATTGAAAAACGGCCCGTTGATCTCGTTTCCGAGTTCGAATGCCGTAAGGTGAATGCCTGCGGCCTCAAGCGGCGCGAGTTGCACTTCTACCCACGCCTTGAACTTGACCGGATCGGCATCGGTAAGCGCCGCCTGGCCCCATTGCAGCCCAAGAGACGGAACCGCCGGCCGCATGTGAAGGCCGCTGCCGCCTTCGGTTGGATAAACTACTACCAGTGAGCTGATGCCGTGAGCGGCGGCGCGGATGATGAAGCGGTTGAAGCGGTCGCCGATGCCGGTGCGGACGCAGGTGATGCCATCCTTCTGCAACTCCTCAATCAGAGCATCCTGCCGCTCATCGCTCATCTGCTGGATTCCGACCACGTTGACGCCCGTCACCACGTGGGCGGCCTTGACCGGTATCTGCGACGCGAGAACATCGAGAACCAGGCCCACGAGGGCGACGGTCGTTGTCCACTGCATGATGTGCTTCCTAGTCGGTTGACGCGTGTCGCTTGGGGGTAGCTGCTCGTTGCTCTCATCTCTTGCATTCAGCTGCATCGCCGTACTCACGACTGCGAGCACGGCGATGGATCGTCTTATCGGTGTTTTTGCGGAGCCGGGTGCGGCCGCGGAGCCGGATGCGGCCGCGGAGCCGGATGTGGCCGCGGTGCGGGATGCGGTCGCGGTGCGGGATGCGGCCGGGGCGGGGGCGCGCGCAGCGGCGCGGGACGCGCGACATGCGGCGCTGCCGGACGGCGCGGCGGCGCTGTCGCCGGCCGATGCGGGGCGGGGCGCGCCATGCGGGGCTGGGGCGGTGGACGCTTGACCGGCTGCGACACGCGCGGCGCCGGCGGGGCCACCGGCGGCTTGGGCGCCGTGGCGACCTTTCGTTTGTCTTCCGCCGCCGGCGCGCCGACAGCAACGGGCTTTGCAGCAGCCGGTGGCGCATGGCGCGGCGGCGGCGCCGCGATCGGCTTGCCCGGATGTGCCGCCACGATCCCCGTGCCGCTGAACTGAGCGGGGTGCGCCGTCGCGGCCACCGCCGGATGTCCGTGATTGTGAGCCAGCGACATTGCCGGGTCCTTCATTGCGGTTTCGGCGTGCCGCGCCTGCTCGGCAGTCGCGGGCACGTGGCGTTCCTTCTGGGCGGCGAGTTGTTGTGGCGTCGGCTTCGCCGTGGTGCCGCCGGCGCCGCCATTGTAGCTCACGGTGATCCGGTTGTTGATAACCGTCTTGTTGTAGATGTTGGTGATCGAAACGTTGGTGATGTTGTTGACGGAGCGGTTGTAGAAGAAGCTGCCGCCGCGCCAGTAGCCGCCTTCATAGCCGAAGCCCGTGTAGCCGAAGCCGTAGCAGATGCCTCCGTAGAAGCCGACGGTCGCTCCCCAGTATCCGGCGTGGAAGGCATAGACGCCGTCGCTCCAGCCCCAGTAACCGGGCGTCCACAACAGGTCAGGCTCCGGCGGCAGCACCCACGTGCCGGGCACCCAGTAGTAACCGATGTCGTCGCTCCACGACCAGTAGCCGGGGACCCAGATGTAACCAGGACCAGGAATCGGCGGCTGCTCGTAGACGGGTAGGGGCGGCGGTGCGGCGTCCACGGTAATGCTGACGGCAAGCTGGGCGCGGGCGGCCGGAGGCAGCGTGAGGCCGCAGAGGCCGAGAGCGATGACAAGAGACAGTCCGGCGATGCGGCGCATGGCAACACTCCAATCGATCGATTCAATCCCCCGCCTGACTAGCCGAATAGGCAGGGCGACATGAACCAGTTGTGAATGCGCGTGTTCACACGCGATCACGAAATCGCGGGCGAAGCGCCGCTGTGATTTTTCGCGGGAAAGGAATGCGATTCACGTGGTCGCGTTCACACCAAGTTCATGCGAAGAGGCGCAGCGTGTTGGAATGCGCAAGATCGCGACGCCGTCTCGATTGGGAGGCGCCTGGCGGGCGAAGCTCAACATGCCAGAGGCGACTCGAGCGAAACATGGGGATTGCCTGGTGCCTGTTTCTCGTTACGCACACGCGGCTCTTTCCTCATTGTTTCTGATGGCCGCCGGGCTCGAAGCGGCCGCCTCGGATCAGCAGGGCGCGACCAGGGGCATTCCGGAGGCATCCTTCAACAAAGGACGGATCAGCGCGCGTTCCCTTCAGACCTTTCGTGGATGGGGAATGTCGCTGGCCTGGGAAGCGAACGATCTCTACGGCGGCGGCCGCCAAGTCGCGAAGATCAAGGACCCGGCACAGCAAAGCGCCTACATGGACCTGCTGTACGGCGATCCCGCAACCCGCCTGACCCTTGGCTTCAACATCGCACGGTACAACATCGGCGGCGGCGACGATCCGAACCACGCGCACATGCGTCCGGACGCCCAGATGGAGGGCTATCAATCCGGCCCGGATGCTGCCTTCGACTGGACGCGCGATGCTGCCCAGCGGCGCATGCTGCAGGAGGCGAAGCGGCGCGGTGCGGACATCTTTGAAGCGGCCTCCTATTCACCGCCTTACTGGATGACGGTCAGCGGATGCTCTTCCGGCAGCAAGGAAAGGGGACAGGATAATCTTCGTCCCGAGATGCAGGAGCGATTCGTCGACTATCTGGCGACGGTGGTGAAGCATTTTCACGATGCCGAGGGCATCCGCTTCGAAAGCGTCGAGCCTTTCAATGAGCCGGATGGCAACTGGGGCGCCGGCGGCAGCCAGGAAGGATATTCCGCTCCCATCGCCACGCAGAACGCCGTGCTGCCCCTGCTGCGAAGTCGCCTGCAACGCGACGGCTTGGAGACCTTCGTTGCTGGTGTGGATACCAACAATATCTCAGCGGCCATTGGCGATTTGAAGCAGCTCAGCCCGGCGGCCGTGGCTGCGATAGGCCGTTTCGATACCCATGACTATCACCACGACGTCGGCGATCTTGCGCGGTTGAGGGAATACAGGACGCTCGCAGAGAAGCTTCACAAGCGGGTCTGGATGAGCGAACTGGGCTGCTGCTTTGCCGACCAGAAGGAAAAGGACGACATGTGGGGAGCCCTGTTCATGGCGGATTCCATCCGCATGGACCTGCGCGACCTCCGAGCCGAGGCGTGGGTGCTTTGGCAACCGGACTGGGAGGTGATTCGCTTCGATCCAAACGGAGGCGCGCCGCAGCTGCGGAAGCAATATTACGCGCTGGCGCAGTACAGCCGTTTCATTCGTCCTGGCTTTCAGATCGTCTCGGCCGGCGGCGCGTACAATACGCTCGCGGCGTACTCGCCGGCATTGAAGCGGTTGGTTCTGGTGACGACCAACCGGGATGCGCCGGGCGAGGATGATCTCGACCTGACGGCTTTTGCAGGGCTGCCCGCCGCAGTGACGGCGTATCGCACAACCTCGGAAGCCTCTATCAACCTTCGCGAGGAGACCATCGCGCTCTCCCACGATAGGCATATCGTCTATTCCCTGCCCGCCCGTTCCATCACGACCTATGTGATCGATGGTGTGGTCGCACGATCGGATGCATCGATCGACAACATCGAGGGTGTGCATCAAGTCGTGTCTCAGGGCGCGCATCTTTGCCTGAATGTCGCCGCCAACTCGGCGAATTCCGGAGCCGCGATCATCCCCTATTCGTGCGGCGCGTACAGCAACGAGGCGTTCAATTTTGCGAGCAGGGGCGGAGGGTTCTATTCGATCCACACCGTAAACGCGGTCGCCGGATTGTGTCTGAACGTATCGAATGGCCCGAAGTCGCCTGGCGATGGCAAGACACGCGGAGCTTCGGGCAATCTCATTCAATGGGACTGTGGAGATGGCCCTCTTCCTGCGAATGAGCTGTTTCGGATCGAGGCAGCAACATCTGGCGCCTATCGCATCCATGTGAAGAGCAGCGACCTTTGTCTCGAGGATCCGGGCGCCGGTGGCACCTTGCGCCAGAACCACTGCGACCCCGCAGCCGCGAACCAGAGATTCATGCTGGTCGATTGACGGGATCGAGGAGCGAAGGTGCTGCAACCTCCGTTTCCGCTGCTGTCGGCGCTGCGCGCAGCCCGTTCGCTCGCCGGCTCGCCTGCCCGGCACTCGACCAACATGGCGTTCCGCTATCATGCTTGCCGATTCCCGCCAAATCATGGAAAATCGGGACGGCCAATCACGGTTGCGCATTACCGGGCTCAAAACCACTTGAAAGGATGAAGACATGCGCAGCAAGACGCTGTTATTCGCTGCAATCGGCTCGCTGTGGCTCACGTCGGCTGCGGCCCAAACATCTTTGGGGGGCGCAAACAAGCAGCAAATCCAGGTCGGAGGACCAGCGACGCACCCCAACCCCGTCGTGTCCACCCGTTCGGCCAGCGGAGGCAAGCTGACGAACGAAAATCGTCAAAAGAAGTAGCAGCGAAGTCCTCGCCATCAGCGATCAAGCTTACAGCAGCCTGACAGGGGCACCAAAATTGGCAGCTTCTGCTGACATGCCGACTTCGCTGTGACTAATCACATTTACTTCGCTCGCAAATAGCTCTGTAAAGAGATCATCGCCACGTTCGGACCTGTCGAGGAATCCCTGGCGTTGGGGACACAACAAACCAGCTTTGCGGATGACTGCAGCCAAGAACAAGATTCTCTGCATCGAAGACGACCGGGAGACGGCGGCGCTGATTGCGGAGGAATTGACCGAAAGAGGCTATGAGATCGTCATCGCTCACAACGGCGGCGAGGGATTTGCCGCGATCTTCAAGACGATGCCCGACTTGATCCTGTGCGACATCAATATGCGGATCATGTCCGGGTTCGAAGTGCTCGAGCACCT
>JAFAUV010000081.1 GCA_019243075.1 Bradyrhizobium sp. | reverse complement strand
ATCCGAAAGAGCTTTCCGGTGGCATGCGCCAGCGCGTCGGCTTCGCGCGGGCGCTGGTCGTGCATCCCGATCTGCTTCTGATGGACGAGCCGTTCTCCGCGCTCGACGTGCTGACCGCGGAGACGCTGCGCACCGACCTGGTCGATCTCTGGATCGAGGGCCTGCTGCCGATCAAATCCGTGCTGATGGTCACGCACAACATCGAGGAAGCGGTCCTGATGTGCGACCGTGTGCTGGTGTTTTCGTCGAACCCGGGACGGGTGGCGGCGGAGTTCAAGATCGATCTGCCGCATCCGCGCAACCGGCTCGATCCGACGTTCCGCCAGCTCGTCGACATGCTCTACGCGCGCATGACCCAGCGCTCCGAGCCGAAGGCGCCGCCGGCCGCCGGAAACATCCCGGGCATCGGTGTCGGCATGGTGCTCAACCACGTCTCCTCCAACGTGCTGTCCGGCCTGATCGAGACGCTGGCCGGTCCGCCCTATAACGGGCATGCCGACCTGCCGGTGCTCGCCGGCCAGTTGCAGCTCGAAGCCGACGAAATTCTGCATCTCGGCGAGTCGTTGCAGCTGATGCGCTTCGCCCAGCTCAGCGAGGGCGACCTCGTGCTCACCGACGCCGGCATGCGTTTCGCGCATCTGGAAACCGACGATCGCAAGAAGCTGTTTGCCCAGCATCTGGTCGAGTATGTGCCCGTCATGGGGCTCATCAGGCGCGTGCTCGACGAACGCCCCTCGCACACCGCGCCCGCCGCACGCTTCCGCAACGAGCTGGAGGACTACATGTCGGAGGATTATGCCGACGAGACCCTGAAGACCATCGTCTCCTGGGGCCGCTACGCCGAGCTGTTCGCCTATGACGAGCAGTCGGAGACGTTCAGTTTGGAAAATCCGCACTAGTCGCCGATTGTAGGATGAGCAAAGGCGCGAAGCGCCGTGCCACCTTCCACGTTGGGCTTTCGAGGGTGGGCACGCTTCGCTTTGCCCACTCTACAAGATCGAGCATCGTCACATCACCGCCTGGAACGAATCGGCGCGGGCCATCCGCCAGGCGTCGCGGTAGCGCGGGTCGTCGGTACCATCGAGCAGCTCGCCCGGCCGCAGCGACGGATAGAGCTTGGCGAACGAGCACACTTCGGTGGTGGACGTCCGTTGCGAGAAGTGGATCGGCCGCAGGTCCTGCGGATGTTCGAGGCCGGCGGCGGCGAGCAGCTCGGCAAGCGCGTGCAGGGTCGAGTGATGGTAATTGTAGACCCGGTCGATCTTGTGCGGCACATAGAGCGCGCGGTTGCGGCTCGGATCCTGCGTCGCGACGCCGGTCGGGCAGCGATCGGTGTGGCAGCTCAGGGATTGGATGCAGCCGAGCGAGAACATGAAGCCGCGCGCCGAATTGCACCAGTCGGCGCCGATCGCCATCGCGCGCGCCATATCGAAGGCGGTGGCGATCTTGCCGGACGCCCCGAGCTTGATGCGATCACGCGCCTTGATTCCGACCAGCGCGCTGTGGACGAAATTGACGCCCTCGCGCATCGGCATGCCCAGGTGATCCATGAACTCGAGCGGCGCCGCACCCGTGCCGCCTTCATTGCCGTCGATCACGATGAAGTCGGGATAGATGCCGGTCTCCAGCATCGCCTTGCAGATCGCCAGGAACTCCCAGGGGTGACCGATGCACATCTTGAAGCCGGCCGGCTTGCCGCCGGCGAGGTTGCGCATCTGACCTACGAACTGCATCATCCCGATCGGCGTCGAGAACGCGCGATGCGAGGCCGGCGAGATGCAGTCCTCTCCCATCGCAACGCCGCGAATCTTGGAAATCTCTTCGGAAACCTTGGCCGCCGGCAGCACGCCGCCATGGCCGGGCTTAGCGCCCTGGCTGATCTTGAGTTCGACCATCTTGACCTGGTCTTCGCCGGCGATGCGGGTGAAGAGGTCCGGATCGAAACTGCCGTCGCGGTGACGGCAGCCGAAATAGCCCGAGCCGATTTCCCAGATGATGTCGCCGCCCATCTCGCGGTGATAGGGACTGACGCCACCCTCGCCGGTGTCATGGGCAAAGCCGCCCTTCTTGGCACCGGCATTCAGCGAGCGGATGGCATTCGGGCTCAGCGCGCCGAAGCTCATCGCGGAGATATTGAAGACGGACGCCGAATACGGCCTGGTGCAATCCGGGCCGCCAATGGTGATGCGGAATTTCTCGTTGGCGCTGGTCTTCGGCGCCACCGAATGGTGCATCCACTCATAGCCCTCGCGGTAGACGTCCTCCTGGGTGCCGAAGGGGCGCTTGTCGAGCACCATCTTGGCACGCTGATAGACCACGGCGCGGGTGTCGCGGGAGAACGGCATGCCGTCCTTCTCGCTCTCGAAGAAATATTGCCGCATCTCGGGACGGATTTCCTCGAGCAGGAAACGCATATGCGCCGAGATCGGGTAGTTGCGCAGGACCGCGTGGCCCTTCTGCATGAGATCACGGATGCCGAGCAGCGTCAGCGCGCCGAAGATCAGCAACGGCACCAGGACGATGTCCAAAGCCTTGGGATTGTGATCGAACAGGCCGATGCCGAGCAGCAGGGCCGTGACGACGGCGCAGATCGTCAGAACGATGAAGCGGGGCGAGAACGGAAGCAGCAGCGTTTCCATGACACCCCCCAGGCAAATTCAGCCGTGTTGTTGTCGCCGGCCATGGGCCGATCCGTTCGACCGGGCCGAATCCCGGCACGCTATCCCGTGCACCGGTCGTGGATATGACAGCTAGTCCAAGGGCTAAGCCTGAGGGTATCGAATCCGGTGGCGGCAAATCAATCACCCGATTGGATGGGATGTTTTGCAGTGCAACCAGCCCCGAATCGATCAGCTTCGGCTCCGATCGGGGATCGCGGGGCGGCCGCCGACGCGGAAATCTCGCGCTGCGTCAGGCCGCCGGCCGTGATCCGCTCATCGATGTGCGCCGGGCGCCTCAGACGCCCCCCTACCATGAGAAATCATGGGGTGGGCCGGGCGGCGAGCAGGGGGAGATGCGGGGAGCGCTTCAGCGTTCCACGAAGGCCTTCTCGATCACGAAATGGCCGGGCACGCTGCCATTGCCTTCGAGGAAGCCGCGGGACTCGAACATCTGCTTGAGCTCTTCGAGCATGGCCGGGCTGCCGCACATCATGATGCGGTCGGTGGCGATGTCGAGCGGTGGTTCGCCGATATCGGTGAAGATCTGCTTCGAGGTGATAAGATCGGTGATACGGCCGCGATTGCGGAACGGCTCGCGGGTCACGGTCGGATAATAGACCAGCTTCTCGGAGAGCAGCGGCCCGAACAAGTCGTCGTCGCGCAGTCTTGCGACCAGCTCTTCGCCATAAGCGAGCTCGGAGACCTGGCGGCAGCCATGCACCAGCACGATGGTGTCGAACCGATCGTAGACGTCGGGATCCTTGATCAGGCTGGCAAACGGCGCGAGACCCGTGCCCGTCGACAGCAACAGCAGCCGCTTGCCGGGCAGCAGGTTGTCGGCGATGAGCGTGCCGGTAGCCTTGCGACCGACCAGGATGGTGTCGCCTTCCCTGATCTTCTGCAGGCGCGAGGTGAGCGGACCGTCCTGCACCTTGATCGAGAAGAATTCGAGCTCTTCCTCGTGATTGGCGCTCGCCATGCTGTAGGCGCGCATCAGGGGCCGGCCCTCGACTTCCAGCCCGATCATCGCGAACTGGCCGTTCTGGAATCGAAACCCGCTATCACGGGTGGCCCGAAAGCTGAACAGGGTGTCGGTCCAGTGCCGCACGGAAAGAACTTTCTCTCGATAGAACGCGCTCATGACTTCTATTTTCCCGATTGACGAGATGTTGGAAGGATCGGCTCGTCCGCGCCAAAACTGCTCAGAAAGCCCTGATAATCCTGATTTTTTTCGGTCCCTGACATACGTGAATTCCGAGAATAATCAACCCATGAGGACGCCTGATTGGAGCTGATCAAATGCATGGCGCCTTCGTTTCAATAAGGTCGTTCGACCATGCTAATTCGACCCTGAAAGGCGTAATTAAGTTTCTGCATTGGGTGCCCAGGATGCAGTTAATTTCCATGTCCGGCATCACGGATCGCGATGTCTGACGGCCAGCGCATCTTCGTGGACGCGATCCTGCGCTGTTGCAGGGCGCGGGGCATCGCCTGCGAAGTGCGGTCGCAGGGCTGGCTGATCGTCATGCATCGCGGGGAGCGCCGTCATTTTGCATTCGGTTACGATCTCGGGCTGAACAGCGCCGTGGCGCACCGGATCGCCAATGACAAATCGGCGACCGCGGAGGTGCTGGCGAATGCGGGCGTCGGCTGCATTCCGCACACGCTGTTCCTGGGCCCGAAGCTCGGCAAGCCTGCGCCGGCCGAATACGCACGCGCGGCGATGCTGGATTTGCTGCGGGCACATCCGCAAGGCCTGGTCGCCAAGCCGAACGAGGGCACCTCGGGGCAATTCGTCTTCAAGGTGACGAGCGAGGCCGAGTTCGATCACGCCATGCGCGAGATCTTTGCCTCGCATCTTGCCCTCGCCATCTCGCCTTTTGTCGAGGTCGAGGACGAGGTCCGCGTGATCGAGCTCGATGGCGACCCGCGCGTGGTCTACAGCAAGCAGCGCAGTTCGGACTGGAGACACAACCTCGATTTCGGCGCGCGTCCGATTCTGCTCGACCGGGGGGAAGCGCGCGATGCCTGCGTCGCGATGGCGCGGCGAGCCGCGCAAGCGATCGGCATCCGCTTCGCATCGGTCGACATCGTGCGCGTGGCGGGAGAATGGAAGGTGCTCGAGGTCAATTCGGGCGTGATGATGGAGCTGCTGGGCCGGCACCATCCGGAATTGGTCTACGCGACCTATGAGGCGGCACTGGACAAGGTGTTCGAATGAAGCACCGCGGCGGCGGGGCAAGGCGAAGCGTGCCCACCATCACGAGCGGCGCGTTTGAGTCGTCCGTGAAGAACCATCCAAGCCGTTGATCAAGAGTCGATTTTTTGGGCGAGATGGGCTTGGAGTTTGCTAGCTTTTGGGCTTTGACGGGGCAAAAGCTTGCAATTTCATTTTGTAGATTCCATCGAATCGCGAGCCGTGATTCCGTGGTCGCAACGGAGGGAACGATGCGACCAAAGGAACGGCGAGAGACGGGACAGACCGATCTTCTGCGCTCGCGGCTGGACGCGATCATCGACATGGGCCACCCGCTGGTGAAGCTGGCGCGGACGATCGACTGGAGCTTCCTGGAGCGGGAGTTCGGAGCGGTCTACACTGACGGCCCCGGCCAGCCGCCGCTGCCGACGCGATTGATGGCGGGGCTGGTCATCCTCAAGCACACCTACGACCTTTCCGACGAGGTGCTGTGCGAGCGCTGGGTGGAGAACCCCTATTACCAGTTGTTCTGCGGCGAGGAGTTCTTCCAGCACCGACTGGTGTTCGATCGCTCGTCGCTGACGCGCTGGCGCAACCGCATGGGCGAGGAGCGGCTGGCTGCGCTGATCCAGGAGAGCCTGTCGGTCGCCACCAGGACCAAAGCGATCAAGCCCTCTGAGCTGTCACGGGTGATCGTCGACACGACGGTTCAGCCCAAGAACGTGACGTTCCCCACCGATGCGAAGCTTCTGAACCGGGCGCGCGAGAAGCTGGTGCGGCTGGCGAAGTTGAACGGGGTGGGGTTGCGCCAGTCCTATGCGCGGGTGGGCAAGTTTGCCCTGATCCAGCATCAGCGCTATGCCCACGCCAAACAGTTCAAGCGCGCCAATCGGATGCTTAAGAAGCTGCGCACCTATCTCGGCCGCGTCATTCGCGACATCGGTCGCAAGATCAAGGACGATGGCGGCTCGAAGCGAGGTTCGCAAAGCTGCTGGCGCTGGCCCGGCGCGTGCGCGAGCAGAGGCAGCATCAGCGCGGACCGAAGGTCTATTCCCTGCATGCGCCGGAAGTCGAGTGCATCGGCAAAGGCAAGTGCGGCGCCGGAGTCGTCCAGCTGATCGACAGTCATCCTGTCAACGCCCGCACTACCTTTGTTGCTCTTCACCTGCCGCAATGGCTCCTTCAGGTTTTCTCACTCACATACTTCCTCCATGATTTTATATGTGTTCGGACGAGTGGCTGCGCGCCTTCTCCGCCAATTCCGAAACCCACCAAGCTTGGGGTTCGCCAAAAAGTTGCGGATGCTCAGATACCGCTATCGCGGCTGATCTGTCGCTGCAGCCAGCGCTGCACGCGCACATCGTCGCAGACCGCGACGTTGAACCGCATCCATGGCGAGCACTCGAGGTGCGGGCGGAAGACTGCGCCGGGCGCAAGCATGATTCCGTCGCGCTGTGATGCTTCCGCGAGTGCGAGAGAGTCCTCGACATGCGGGAAGCGCGCCCAGATGAACATGCCGCTGGCCGGCTCCAGGAACAGCTCCAACCCGATGCGTTCGAAAGCGCGCACGACGTTGATGCGTGCCTCGCCAAGCCGCTCGTGGAGGCGCGACAGGTATTTGCGATAGTGACCATCCACCAGCATCAGGTAAACCAAGCGCTCCGTAAATTGGGATGTCGTGATGCTGGTCAGCATCTTGATGTCGGCAAGCTCTTTGGCGACGTCCTCCGCGCAAGCGACGAACCCGACGCGCAGGCTGCCTGACAGCGTCTTGGAGAAGCTGCGCACATAGACAACGCGATTGAGCTGATCGAGCGTCGCGAGCCGCGGCGTTGTCTTGGTCTGCAGATCGCAGAAGATATCATCCTCCACGACAACGAAGTTGTGGCGCTCTGCGGCCTGCAGCACCCGAAATGCCAGGTGTGGGCTGATGTCGGAGCCGGTCGGATTTTGCATCACCGACTGAGTGAAATAGACCTTCGGTCGGCGGGCAGTAGCCAGCTTTTCGATCGCGTCAAGATCCGGCCCATCGGCATTGCGCGGCACCGCCAGCATCTCGACGCCCTGCAGGCGCAGATTGCCGAACATGTTGTAGTAGCCGGGGTCGTCGACGAGTGCCGCATCGCCGGGCTTGAGCAAATAGCGGATAACCAGTTCAAGCGCCTGGCTGGTACTCTGGGTCAGTAGGATTTGGCCGGCACGTGCATTGATTCCAAGCCCTGCCAGCATCTGCGCAAGATGTTCGCGGAGCGGCAGGTAGCCGAACGGGTGACCATATTCGAGCAGATAGGCGCCGTTCTTGCGCGCCAGCACGTTGAGGCTTTGGCGGATACCGGTCTCGTCGAGCCATGAATTCGGCAGCCAGGGCCCGCCCGCAAGCACAGTATTTTCGTCGGCCTCCAGCAGCCGCCGGATCAGCCAGACCAGTTGCTCATTGCGCTTATGGTTGTCGGACGCTGCAGGAAGCCCGGCTACGGCTTGGTTGGGTGCAGCAGCGTAGAAGCCCGAGCCCTTGCGCGACTGCAGATAGCCCATTGCCACCAGGCGGTCGTAGGCTTCGACCACCGTGAAGCGGCTGATAGCGTGCGTTTCGGCAAAGCGGCGGATCGACGGAAGCTTCGCGCCCGCCCTCAAATGCCGATCATCGATCTGGCGTTTAATGCCGGCGACGATCTGATCGCAGAGCGGCTGGCTGGCATTCCGGCTGACCGAGAGCGAGAGCATGCCTTTGCTCCATCAGATGCTTCATCCGATCAAGTGGCCCGGTGGCCGGACCAGTACAGTCAGGCCAAGTGACAGAAGGATTGTCTATGACTGCAACCGATAGTGTTCGGCACGATAGCGGCGGTGTCAAGCACTAGGAAGGTTCGACTGCGCTTCGGCACTCGCAAGCACGCCTTCCCCAGAGGAGAAATCCAATGCCCCTCATTCAGGTTCGCGTCATCAAGGACGTCTTTAGCAAGGAACAGAAGCAGCAGATCATCAGCAAGCTGACCGATGCCATGGTCTCGGTCGAAGGCGAGGCCATGCGCGGGGTCACCTGGTGCGTGGTCGAGGAGGTGGAAAGCGGCGACTGGGGTATCGGCGGCAAGGCCCTGACAACGGCAGACATACATGCCTTGGCTCGCGGAAAGGCTGCCTGATCGTGCCGAGCGTTGCGCCCGGACCGTCAAATGGTGATCCGGGCGCAGCCGGCGCCACACTGGCGGCTGAGGCGCGTCCGCGGGCTCATCATCATGGTCCCACGGCCAAGCAAACAATGCCCATCTTCACCGGGCGCTGGGGCGCCATTTCCGCTTCGCTGACTGGCCTCCCGTCTGTCTCGGAGCGAGCTTCCGAATACGGCTACCCCGACCAGAGACCTGCAACTCGACCGAGCGTCGGGAATCAGCTATCTGCGCGGTCTCCGGCGCTCGAAATGCATCGATATGAACGCTCATGAACTCGGAGCTGCCGCGATCGAGCCGGGCAAGGCCGCCGATGGTCCCGACGGCTCGACGCCGGCCGCGCTTCATCAACTCGGCCTTCGGCACATGCAGGCCGGCCGCCATCTCGACGCGCAGCTCTGCTGCGAGCGGGCGCTCGCGAGTGATCCTCATCACCTCGGCAGCCTGCACCTGATGGGCCTGTTGTCCCTGCAGGCCACACAATACGACCACGCCATCGCATGGATCGCCCGCGCCAACCGGCTGGATACGAAGGCAGATTATCTCGTCAGCCTCGGCATCGCGATGACCCAGCAAGGCCTCCACCGTGAAGCCTTCAAGGCGCTCGAAGCGGCGCTCGAAATCGTGCCCGATGACGCCGAGACGTGGCTGCAGCTTGGCAACGCACTCGTCAACCTGGAGCGGCCGGCGGACGCTTTGACGAGCTACCGGCGGGCGCTCCAGCTCAACCCGCGCCACGCGAGTGCCGCCTGTCACTGCGGCATTCTCCTGCGCCGCCTGAACCGGAACGAGGAAGCGCTTTCCTGTTTCGATCTGTGCGACCAATTGCTTCCGGACAACGCCACGGTGCTCGAACAGCGGGCGCTCGTGCTGCATGATCTCCAGCGGTACGAGGAAGCGCTGGCCGCCAATTTGCGGATGCATGCGCTCAATCCTGCGAGTGCCGAGATCTGCAACAATGTCGGTGCCGCACTGCTGCGGCTGAGCCGATACGAGGACGCGCTGCCCTGGTTCGACAAGGCTCTCGCGGTCAAGTCGGATTCCGTCACGCTGCTGATCAACAAGGCTCACACCCTGACCAAGATCCTGCGGCTTGATGAGGCCTTTGCCGTCTACGCCCAGGCCAGGGCCATCGATCCCGGCAATGCCGAGGTGGAGTTTCTCGTGTCCGAACTTCAGCTTCTGACCGGCAATTTCGAGGCCGGCCTGTCCGGGCGCGAGGCACGCTGGAAGACTCGTCTCGGCAGCGCTCACCCGAACTTCTCCCAGCCGATGTGGCTTGGCGACGTCCCGGTCGCGGGCAAGACGATCCTCGTTTATGCCGACGAAGGCCTGGGCGATACGATCCAGCTCGCGCGCTACATCCCGATGCTGGCCACGCGCGGGGCCCAGGTGATCCTGGTGGTCGACGCTCCGCTCTTGCCGCTGTTGTCGGGGTTGGCCGGCGTCTCCCATCTGCTGGGAAAATCGGACCTGTTGCCGTGCTTCGACCTGCGCATCCCGATCTCCTGCCTGCCCTATGCTTTCCGAACACGGCTCGAGACGATCCCAGCCGGCACCGCCTATCTGCCGCGGCCGGTGGATGCGCGGGTGCAAGCTTGGGAGCGCCGCCTGCACGAAAGGCTTGGGCCGCGCAGCAAGCTGCGGGTCGGTCTCGCCTGGTCCGGCAATCCACAACACGCCAACGATCGCAACCGCTCGTTTCAGCTTGGGAAGCTGTCGCGCCTGCTCGACCTCGATGCCGCTTTCGTCAGCCTGCAGAAGGAGCCAAGGCCCGAGGACAGGGCTCAGCTCGAGCGGACCCGCATCATCGACCTGACCGCGCATCTTACGGATCTCGCGGAGACCGCCGCTCTGATGAGCTGTCTTGATCTCGTGATTACGGTCGACACCAGCGTCGCCCATCTCGCCGGCGCGCTCGGCCGTCCGACCTGGATCCTTCTGCCCTACGCGCCGGAATATCGCTGGCTGCTCGGCCGCGACGATAGCCCGTGGTACGAAAGCGTGCGCGTGTTCAGGCAGGACCAGACGCGCGACTATGCGCCCGTCATCGAGCGCGTGCGCGAAGCGTTGCAGGCACGGCTATCGGCGTGGCGTTCCGTCTCTCCCGGCGTCAACGCCAGCCGAGGGCGGGAGCGACGTGGGTGAGAATCGCTTCGATTGCATGTGCGTTGTAATCCACGCCCAGCTGGTTGGGGACGGTCAGCAGCAAGGTGTCGGCTTCGGCGATGGCTTCGTCCTCCCGCAACTGCGCGATGAGGAGATCCGGCTCGGCGGCATAGCTGCGGCCAAAAATCGCCCGGGTTCTCGGGTCGATAAAGCCGATCTGGTCCGCGTCTTCGCGCCCGCCGCCGAAATAGGTGCGATCCCGGTCATCGATGAGCGCGAAGATGCTGCGGCTGACCGACACCCGCGGCTCGCGGTCATGGCCGGCCTCTTTCCAGGCCGCGCGATACGCCCGGATCTGCGCGGCCTGTTGCACATGAAAGGCCTCACCCGTTTCGTCGTTCTTGAGCGTCGAGCTCTGCAGGTTCATTCCGAGCTTTGCCGCCCAGACCGCAGTGACATTCGAGCCGGCCCCCCACCAAATCCTCGTCCGAAGGCCTTCTGAATAGGGCTCGAGGCGCAGCAATCCAGGCGGATTGGGGAACATGGGTTGGGGATTGGGCTGCGCAAAACCCTCGCCGCGCAACAGGTCGAGGAAGACTTCGGCATGACGCCGGCCCATGTCGGCGTCGCTCTCGCCTTCGGCCGGTCGATAGCCGAAGTACCGCCAGCCATCGATCACCTGCTCGGGCGAGCCCCGGCTGATGCCAAGCTGCAGCCGCCCGCCCGCGATGACATCGGCCGCACCGGCATCCTCGGCCATATAAAGCGGATTCTCGTAACGCATGTCGATCACCGCGGTGCCGATTTCGATGCGGCTGGTCCGGGCGCCGACGGCCGCGAGCAGGGGAAAAGGCGAGGCGAGCTGGCGGGCGAAGTGATGGACGCGGAAATAGGCGCCGTCCGCACCCAATTGCTCGGCGGCGACGGCGAGCTCGATCGATTGCAGCAGCGTATCCGCGGCCGAGCGGGTCTGCGACTGTGATGAGGGCGTCCAGTGTCCGAACGAGAGAAATCCGATCTTTTTCATGCGGACGCCAGGACTTGTTTCGCGAGCTGAGCATTATTTGCGGTCAAGCGATGGGTGATCAGTCGCAGGAAATAGAACGAGATCGCCGGGTTCTGATGACAGATGCGGGCGAAATCGGTTTCGCTGATCCATAACAGTTCGATGTCGCCGACGGCCACGGCCGTTTGCGTGCGACGATGATCCGAGGAAAAAAGCCCGATCTCGCCGAAGAGATCGCCGGCGCGCAGCGTTCGATCGATTTCCACCAGGCGGATTTCGCCGTGCAGCAGCATGAACAGACGTTCGGCTTCATCGCCGCGGCGGAATAGCATCTCCCCGGCCTTCAGGCGCATTTCTTTCATGAACGGTTTCAGCCAATCCACCGAAACCTCGCTGGTGGCGGCCGCTCTTTCGACCTTCCGTTCCAGGCTGACCAGTTGGAACGTCCGCAACAGGTTGAGCGGCAACAGGATCAGGTGAAGAAACAGCACCGGATAAAGCTGGGCATAGAAGCCGTAGACGATGAACGCGAGGTTGCTGCAGACGGCGGCGATCCGCAGCGGGATCATGGTCCTCATGCAAAACGTAACCAGGACGAGGGCGGATGCGGCGTAGCCAGCGGCCTGAACCCAATTCTGCATCCCGGAACCCCTCGAGACATCGCCATCAAGCAAAGCGCGCCCGACTTGATCAGGCGCGGCGCGAACAGCATGGCCGGCGCCATAACTTGCCTCGTACATCCTACCCAAGGACCGGCGCGATTGGCCAATCCACGCACGAAATTTCAATGAAATGCGTCATGCCGGGAACTATTCGCGGCTGGTCTCGGGGCGCAAGCCCCGAGGCCAATCCCGCAACAAAGCTAGCGCGCTGCTTCAAAGCGGACCTTGCGGTCCGGATGGCGCAAGCTGCCCTATTTCCTTTCTTCCTCATGCCCGGGCGGATGCTGCGCGGGCGGGCGCGGCGGCGGCGCCATGCGCGGCGGCTCCTTCGCGGCAGGAGGCCGGGCGACCTCCGGCGGGTTGGGCCGACGCTCCTCCACCCTGGGCTCGGGTTTCGGTTCGGCCCTGGGCTCAGGTTTCGGTTCGGCCCTTGGTTCAAGTTTCGGCGGCTCGCGGGCCGGCTCGACTGGACGCGGCGCCTCGGTCTTCGGTGCTTCGGACGGCGGGCGATGCGGCTCCTCGGCTTTCGGTCCTTCCTGCGGCGGACGCCGTGATTCTTCCGCCGGCGTTTTTTCCTCGGCCCTCGGTGGCTCCCGGCCCGGTTCGGTCGCGCGCGGCGGCTCTGGCGGCGGACGCGGCGGCTGCTCTTGTCGCCCCGGCTCATGCTCCGGCGCGGCAGCCGGAACAATCGGCGTGCGGCTCGCGCGGGTCACGCCTTCGCCCCGCATCACACCCGGGTGCGCGGTGGCCGCGACCGCGGGCTCGCCGTGGTTCTGCTTGGCAAACAGCGCGCGGTCCTTGCTGGCGGCTTCGACGTGCTGGCGCTGCACCGGCGTCTCCTCGACATGCCGTTCGCGCGCGAAGGCTTCCTGCTGCGCCGTCGGCCGCGCGGTGGTACCGCCATTGCCGCCGTTGAAGCTGACGCGATTGACCGTGTTGTTCACGACCACCGTCTGGTTGTAGACGTTGGTGATCCTGACATTGGTGATGTTGTTGACGGTCCGGTTGTAGAAGAAGGCGCCGTGATCCCAATGGCCGCCGTAATAGCCGTCGCCGGTGTAGCCGAAGCCGTAATCGATGCCGCCATAGAAGCCGACCTCGCGGCCCCAATAGCCGGGGTGGAAGGCATAGCGGCCGCCGATCCAGCCCCAATAAGCAGGCGTCCAGAGTAGCTCCGGCTGCGGCGGTTCGACCCAGGTGCCCGGCACCCAATAGTAATCGCCTTCATTGGCATCCCAAGCCCAGTATCCCGGCACCCAGATATAACCTTCTGCCGGAATGATCGGCTGTTCGTAATAGGGCAGCGGCGGCGGGGCGATCTCGACGCTGACGTCGATCGAGATCTGGGCGCGCGCCGGCCCGCCCAGATAGGCAGGAAGGGCGGCGCCCAGCATCAGGGCCACGATCGATGATCGAAGGAGCTTCATGTGAATGCTTCCATGGATGGAGGAGAGGACTGCCGGCATGCAGTGGCGGGAGACGGCCACCTAACAGGGAACGTTCGGTTTGGTTCCATGCCTGTTATTATTAGACGGGTTTCTTGGCGCTGGTCCAATGGCAGGCATTCAGACGCGTGTAGAAACGCCGCGCCGCTCAGGCGAGCCAATTTCTCCACCTTTGGCGGCCCCGATGATGCTCGGTCCGCCGCGTTGCGCTGCCCCCTCTTTGAGGTGGAAAGGCCGCGCGGCGCCCGAGAAAATCCTTGCGCCGGATCGGATGAATTTGGTTCCGTAGAGCGACTTGAACGAACGGGGGCATCGTGGTGGACGCGAGGCAGGCGGCGCTCACAGCAGCCGGCAATGATGACGCAGCGGTCGAAGGCAGCGCGAGGCGCATGCGGCGGACGACGATCTGGGGATCGGCGATCGGCTATGCGACCGACGGCTTTGACCTGCTCATCCTCGGCTTCATGCTGCGCCCGATCTCGGCCGATCTTGGCCTCACTCAGCCGCAGGCGGCCTCGCTGGTCACGGCCACTCTCTTTGGCGCGGTGCTCGGCGGCTTCGCCTTCGGCTGGCTGGCGGACCGGCTCGGTCGCGTGCGGGTGCTGGTCTGGACCATCGCGCTGTTTGCGGTGTTCACCGGGCTGTGTGCGCTGGCGCAAAGCTATTGGGATCTCCTGATCTACCGGACCATCGCCGGCCTCGGACTTGGCGGCGAATTCGGCATCGGCATGGCGCTGGTCGCCGAAGCCTGCCCGGCGGCCGAGCGGGCGCGCGTCTCCTCCTATGTCGGGCTGGGTTGGCAGGGCGGCGTGCTGGCAGCCGCGATCATCACGCCGCTCTTGCTTCCCGTGATCGGATGGCGCGGCATGTTCCTGCTCGGCATCCTTCCCGCCGTTGTCGCCTATATCATTCGCCGCACGCTGCACGAGCCCGAGCTGTTCGTGCGCGATGCCAGGAACCGCCGGCCGCAATCCTCGTTCAAGCTCCTGGTGAAAGATGCCGAAACGATCAAACTGTCGTTCGGCATGGCAATCCTCTGCTCGGTCCAGAATTTTGGCTATTACGGCGTCATGATCTGGCTGCCGAACTACCTGTCGACCCGCTTCGGCTTCGCGCTGACGCAGTCGGCGCTGTGGACCTGCGTGACGCTCGCCGGCATGGCGCTCGGCATCTTCGTGTTCGGCCATGTGGCCGACCGCATCGGGCGGCGCAAGGCGTTCTTCATCTATATGACGGGCGCGGCGGTCATGGTGCTGGTTTATGCCCGCCTGTCCGA
>JAFAUV010000042.1 GCA_019243075.1 Bradyrhizobium sp. | reverse complement strand
GATTTCGTGATTACGCCGGCGATGACCTGGCACGACCACGGCAATGAAACCGACGAGCCGATGTTCTGGCTCGACGGCCTTGATATTCCGATGGTGCAGTTCTTCGACGCCTCCTTTGCCGAAGGCATGAAGGAAGACCAGCAGAAGATCACCAAGCCCGCCGGCGACAGCTTTGCCCGCTATGGCCGCAACCTGTTGCCGGTCGACGAGAAGCGCACGTCCAAGACCTCGCCGATCTTCAATTATCCCTACAACTACACCCGCGAGGCGCTGGAACAGGCGCGCGTCCGGGAGGAATGGGACGCCTGCCACGGGCTGAAGCTGAAATTCTCCAATCCCGAGACCGGCGATTTCGCGATGCCCACCATCGGCACCTTCATCCAGCTCCTGCCCAAGGGTTTCAATACCGCGCGCTATCGCTCGACCGATGCGACCGTGTTTGCGGCGATCGAAGGCAGGGGCCGGACCCGGATCGGCGACCAGACCTTCGAATGGGGCCCGCGCGACCTCTTCGTGGTGCCGAGCTGGCACTGGGTGACGCATGAGGCGGAGGCCGATTCCGTGCTGTTCTCCTTCTCCGACCGCCCGGTGCAGCAGAAGCTCGACCTGTTCCGCGAGGATCGCGGTAACGCCTGATTGACGTCACGGCCCCCCGCCTGCACTCTGACCTCGCAGGCGGGCGAGGGTGCCGGATCGCGGAAACCCGGCCCCGCGGGCGCTTGCCTTTGATTTCAGCGAGGGCAATTTTCATGACCGGGCATTTTGCGATTTCGTTGGCCGCTGCGCTGGCGCTCGGCGTCTGCGCGTCCCATGCGCAGGACAACGCCATGATCGACCGCCACATGGCTGCCGCGACGCGGGCGGCGAAGGCCGACCTGCTCGGGCCGCTCGGCCTCTGCAAGACCGCGACGCCCGAGCCCGCGCCGTCCTTCATCGACACTTACAACAAGATGAAGCAGGAGCCGCCGCTCGAACCGATGCAGGTGATGGACGAGCTTTATTTCCTCGGCAACTACTGGACCAGCGCCTGGGCGGTAAAGACCTCCAAGGGCATCGTGATCATCGATGCGCTCGACAATGCCGATGAGGCCCGGGACTATATCGAGGACGGCTTGAAGAAGCTCAAGCTCGATCCGGCCGACATCAGATATGTCATCGTCAGCCACGCCCATGGCGATCACTATGGCGGGGCCAGCTATCTGAAGAAGAAATTCAACGCCAGGATCGTGATGAGCGACATCGACTGGAAGGTGTTCGACGATCCGGCATTTGATCCCAGGCGCGTTCCCTTGTTCGACGACCCGCCGAAGCGCGACATGGCCGTCAATGACGGCGACGCACTCAAGCTCGGCGACACCATCTTCAAGCTCTATCTCATTCCCGGGCATACGCTCGGCACGCTGGCGACCGTCTTCACCGTGCACGACAAGGGCAAGCCGCATCGCGCGGTCGCCTGGGGCGGCACAGCCTACAATTTCGGTCCGCTGGCGGACCGGCTGCAGCTCTATGCCGACACCACGGTGAAATACCGCGACATCCTCGCCCGCGAAAAAGCCGACGTGCTGCTCTCGAACCATGTCAGTTACGACAATGCGGTGGCCAAGATGGGCACGCTGAGGGAGCGCAAGCCGAACGATCCGAACCCCTTCGTGGTCGGCGAGGACACCATCGACCGCTTCCTCACCGTGCTCGGCGAATGCGCGCTGGCGACCAAGGCCTATGTCGAGGCCGGCGAGCCCGGGAAGGAGGAGGCCGCAAAGGATGCGCCGGCGGCCAGTCCGGCGGCAACGCCGGCGGAGGAGAAGAAGTAGGCAACATCCAAGCGCCTGAATCTCGGGTGTCGTCCTGGCGAAAGCCAGGACCCATACCGCGGGATTGATGGAAGTGGCACGCTGGTGGCAACTCTGTTCGTCGCCAAACAAAGGCCTCTGGGTGTGGGTCCCGGATCGCGTTCGCTTCGCTCACCTGCCGGTACGACAGCGTGCTTCACCGCCAGTGCAGCAACCTTGCTTCCAGCCAGTTGATCAGCTTTCCCACCGCCAGCCCGAACAGCGACAGGATCACCACGCCCGCCAGGAGCTGATCGGTCTGCATGAGATTGCCGGCCTGCAGCACGAAGGCGCCGATGCCGTGGTCGGCCCCGATCATCTCGGCGCTCACCACCAGCAGCAATGCGACCGACGCCGAGATGCGAAAGCCCGCGAGGATCGAGGGCAATGCGCCTGGCCAGACCACGCGGCGCACGATGGCCGAGAACGGCACGTTGAAACTCTGCGCCATCCGGATCAGGTTGCGCGGCACGGCGTCGACGCCGCTATAGACGGAGATCGCGGTCGAGAAGAAGACGCCGAGCGCAATGGTCGCGATCTTCGGGATCGGAAACAGCGCCGAGATGAAGGTGATGCCGATGGCCCGGGCATGGTTGAAGAGGCCGATGGCAAAGCCGACGGCAACTCCGGCGATGGTGCCGAGGATCCAGCCCGTGCCGATCCGCATCAGCGAGGAGGACACGTGCTGCCACAGCGCCCCGCTGACCAGAAGCTGCCAGATCGCGCGAACGATTGCCGAGGGCGTCGGCAGGAACAGCGAGTTGACGAGGCCGGCACTGCCGGCGGCCTGCCAGAGCGCGATCACGACCAGCAGTCCCATCCAGCCGGCATGGCGGCTCGCGCGCGGCGCAAAACCGGCGCCACGAAACGCCACCGGCCGCGCTTCCGCCTGCTGTTCCTGCCGGCCCGCGCGTTCAAGCATGCTGCACCTCGCGCTCGGCATCGATCGCTTCATTGCGGATCAGCGACCACAGCTCATTTTGCAGCGAAAGCAGCTCGGCACGGGCCTCCGGCGTGCCACGCTCGGCACGCGTCATCGCGATCGGCACGACCTCGCGGATGCGGCCCGGCCGACGCGACAAGACGACGATGCGATCGGCAAGCCGCACGGCTTCTTCGAGATTATGCGTGACATAGACCGCGCCCATGGCGCCGTCGGCGAGCAGGCGGACGAAATCCTCCAGCAGCAATTCGCGGGTTTGCGAATCCA
>JAFAUV010000028.1 GCA_019243075.1 Bradyrhizobium sp. | reverse complement strand
CCGAGCTTGCCCGGAGGAAAGGCTCGATGGTTTGCTGCCAGACCAGGAAGAGATCTTCGCTCGCCGCCTGCAGCGCGCTGAGCCGAAACGAAACGCGCGAACGCGATCGAGAAGCGCAAGCGCCGCAGCGAAAGATTTTGCCGCGGGGCTGCAACCCGCGGCGGCCCGCTGCGCGGACTAGGAAAGTTGCATTGCGGTATGGAGGTTGGACCGCTCCTCTCGCAATGTTCCCATGCGTGCTCTGCTCGTCAAGCAATACACCCATTTCAATGCGCCGGAACACCGCATCACGCCTCCGAATTGATCACTCGTTGAGCGTTTGGAGATATCGATGCCTACCTTTTCAAAGATCGTCGCGATCGTGACAGTACCTGGCTGGATTGCGCTGCAATCATGCCCTGCTGCAGCGCAGAATTTCGAGGACAGATGGTCCATCATTCCGAAGGCACATGCCGAGCCGGCTCCGGCGGCGCCAGACCAAACCAAGCAGGATGATCAGACAGGACCACCTCCCGCCGCCGGGCCCACCCATGACGCGGAAGATCAGGCTGCCGCCGGGCACGCCCGCCGAACCTTCTCCGGAAAAGCTTCCTTCTATTCCTACACGAAAGCTAAAACCGCGAGCGGGTCCTCATTCGAGCGCGATTTGCTGACGGCCGCCCATCGCAGCCTGCCGTTCGGCACCAAAGTTCGCGTGACAGATGTTGCGACCAATAAGTCGGTCGTCGTCAGCATCACCGACCGCGGACCGCATATTCGCAGCCGCGTCCTCGACCTTTCGCTCGGTGCTGCGCGCACCCTCGGAATTATGGATCGTGGCGTTGTCGAAATTCGCGCCGAGGTGCTTTAGTCCGGTTGCATGAGGAAGGTTCGGAGGCCGACGAAAGCCTCCGCCAGCCCCTGCCGCGCGAACCCGTCATGTGCGTTCAATCATGTCGCGACCGGCCTCAGTCAGAACCGGCTTGTCATCCACCATTTCGGCCAGGCCCATTTCGATCAGACGTTGCAGCCGGTCCGGATCCCGCGAAACCAATACCCAACGCTTTGCCCTGATGTCGCGAAGCAACCAACGAAGCGCGATTGCTTCCATAACTCCATCGTACTCGCTCGGGTCGTCTTGGATCATCCTTGCAATGTGGCCATTCCTTCCGGCGGTGGCAACCGGCGGGCGGCCACAGCGATACCCGGGCCTGTCAATTAGACTTGCACCACTGTGGCCTTCAGTTTTGCGGCCTTCGCCATAGAGCACCCGCCCATGGTTTGATAGAGTTGGACCGATTTCACCGATCCAAACCAGGTGCGCGTCGCTTCTGTCCCGAGGCACCATATGGAACGCAAGCTCGCTGCGATAGTTGTGGCCGACATTGTCGGTTACAGCCAACTCATGGGGCATGATGAAGCCAGCACGCTGGCCGCGGTGGGCGACTTGCGGAGCGCTATCATCGAGCCGGCCCTCGCGGCCCGCGGCGGCCGGATGGTCAAATCCATGGGTGACGGCTTTCTTCTGGAATTTCCCAGTGCTGTCGAAGCTGTCGAATGTGCGGTCGAGGTTCAGAATCGGGTTGCGGAAATGAGCGGTGAAGCCAAAGCCGCTCAAAGCATCGAATTGCGGATTGGGATCAACGTCGGTGACATCATGGTCGAGGATGGCGACGTCTTCGGCGACGGCGTCAATGTCGCGGCGCGCCTGGAGGGCTTGGCCGATCCGGGGGGAGTTCTCCTATCACAGGCTGCCTATGACCAGGTGCGTGACCGGGTCCAATATACGTTTGACGATCTCGGCATGCGATCGCTGAAAAATATCGCGCGTCCGATCAAAGTTTTCCGGTTGGTGATTGGTCGCCACAAGCGACGGAGGAGCCCTGGGCCGGCAAGCGACTTTGGCGATCTGCGGGCCGTCGCCGTATTGCCCTTTGACAATTTGAGCAAGGATCCTGCGGAAGACTATTTTGTCGATGGGCTTGCTGAAGATATCATCACAGCGCTCGCCTATTGGCGCTGGTTCCCGGTCGTCGCCCGCAATTCGACATTTGCCTACAAGGGCATGCCCAAGAACGTGACGGAGATCGGCCGCGAATTGGGCGCGGCCTATTTGGTCGAGGGCAGCGCGCGGCGCTCCGGTGACCAGGTCCGCATCACCGTGCAGCTGATCGAAGCGGCGAGCGGCCACCACCTGTTCGCGGAGCGTTACGATCGCAAGATCGCTGATGTCTTCGCGGTCCAGGAAGAGATCACCGAACGGATCGTGGCCAGCATCGAGCCTGAGATCCATCGTGCTGAGGCGCGGCACGCGTTGCGCAAACATCCTTCCGATCTGAGCGCTTGGGACCACGCTCTCAAGGCGTTGTCGCTCCAGGAGCGCATGACGCCCGCCTGCCATGCGGAAGCACGCAGCCATCTCAAGATCGCGTTGGAAAATGATCCGACCCTGGCGCGCGCGTGGTCGCTATTGTCTCTGTGTCACTACCATGAAGGTATTTTCGGCTGGGTCCATCGTGCTGATGCGCTCAACGCTTCACTGGAAGCCGCAGAACAGGCGGTCATGTGCGATGACCGCGAGTGGCTTGCACAAGGCCTGTGGGGCATGGGCCAGCTGTGGATAAAACGCGATTTCGAGGCCGCGCTGGATGGCGTCGAACGTGCCGTTGCGCTCAATCCGAGCGCGCCGCTCGGAAGGCACTTCCTTGCCTGCGTCCTGGAATTTTCCGGCCATCCGAGCGAAGCATTGCCGCACCTCGAAGCAATCCTCCGCCTGGATCCGCACTACCGCTTCCGCTCGCTTGCAATTGCCGACCAAAGTCTTTGCCATCTCCTGCTCGACAATCTCGACGAGGCGATCGCCGCCGCCGAGAAGGCACTGCGGATTCAACCAGGAAACGTGAGAGCGCGGCAACGGCTTGTGGCTGCGTTGAGCCTGCGAGGGTTTGGCGACCGGGCACAGGCCGCCGCGACGGAGCTGTCGCGACAGCAGCCGACCCTTGACATGGCCTATATCGGCGACACCTACCCATTCATGTTGTCTCATGAGCGCGAGCGGTTTATCGGTGCTCTCCGCTCGGTGGCCTTGTTGAATGAGTGAACTGCCGTTGCGGTATCAACGACAGGCATGCCGAAAACGAGGGTCTACGCACCGGCGTCTCACGCTCGATCTGGCGATGGCGCCGTCGGTTCGCGAGCGCATTCCCCGTGATGCTGCCGAGTGGCTTCTGCCCGCTGTTGCGCATCTAACTCTCACGCATTCGCGTAAGGCTTGATGATCTCCTCGCCGAAGCGGACCAGGGTCGTTTCGAGATCAGGCAGGAACGCTGAGACTGGCAGCGCAAGGCGGCCCGCGCCCCTCCCGAGGCGCTCCTCGACAGCCGCGCGCGGGTCCGAGCCGGAATTGGGCAGCGCACCGGGGCAGCCGAGAATCAATTCCACCTTCGCCGGGTCGCGGCCGGCCTGCTCGGCGGAGCGGCGCACAATGTCGAGCAACGGCATGGTGTCGACCTGGGCACCAATCGAGGGGAAAAAGCCGTCGCCGAGGCGGCCGGCGCGGCGGGCAGCCGCTTCCGAGTGGCCACCGACCACGATCGGCAGCGTTTTTGCGACCGGCTTCGGATTGCAGCTGACGTGCTCGAATTTCACGAACTCGCCCGTAAAGCTGGCACCGTCGCTGGCCCACAACGCGCGCATGGCCGCGATATATTCATCGGCGCGCTTGCCGCGACGCTCGAAAGGAACGCCGAGCGCCTCGAACTCCTCTTTCAACCACCCCACCCCGATGCCGAGTTCGATCCGGCCGCCGCTGAGATAGTCGAGCGTGGCGACCTCCTTGGCCAACACCAGCGGGTTGCGTTGCGGCAGGATCATCACGGCCGTCATGAAGCGCAGCCGCGTGGTGGCGGCGGCGACCCAGGTCAACCAGATCAGCGGATCGGGCAGCTTCGACGATGGACCACCCGGCAATCGGCCGCCCGGCGCGTAGGGGTAGACGCTCGTGTAGTTCTCGGGAAACACCACGTGCTCGACGGCAAAGACGGAGTCGAATCCGGCCTCCTCCGCCAGGCGCACCAAGCGGCGCGCGCCTTCGGGGTCGGGGAACGTGTTGTTGCCGAAGTGCAGGGCGAATTTCATGCGGCGGTTCCTCCCGGGATCAGACCAGCGGCAAGACCTCGGCCCTGAATTTCTGCATGGTCGCGAGGACCTCGTCGGCTGTCGAACCACCGAATCCGAAGTCGATGCAGCCGACGCCCATGTCGCGCAGCGCCCTGATGTCGGCGGCGATGAGCGCCGGCGGACCGGCGAACAGGCGGTGTTCGCCATCATCGGCTTGCGGCGGTGCGGTCTCGCCGAACACCGTGACGCGCAAGCTCAGGCCGACCGCCTTGGGATCGCGGCCCGCTTCCGCAGTCATCCTGTGCAGGCGCGCCACCTGGGTCTTGAGACGCGTCAAGCTATCGAGCGGATTCTGCGGATTGGTACCGATCGGATACCAGGCATCGCCGATGCGGGCAGCTCGTCGCAGCGCCGGACCGCTCTCGCCTCCGACCCAGATCGGCGGGTGCGGCTTCTGCACGGGCTTGGGCTCTAGACGGATATTGGAGAAATGGACATGCTTGCCCGCAAAATGCGGCGCATCCCTGGTCCAGAGTTCAACGAAGGCGCGCACATATTCGTCGGTCACCGTTCCACGGGCATCGAAGTCCGGCGCGTCGATGGCCTCGAACTCCTCGCGCATCCAGCCCGCACCGATCCCCAGCGTCAGCCGGCCACCCGAGAGAACGTCGATGGTGGAGAGAATCTTGGCGGTCAGCACGGCTGGCCGATGTGGCACCACCATCACGGAAGTCACGAGCCGCAGGCGCGTGGTTTTTGCGGCGATCCAGGCAATCTCCGTCAGCTGTTCGTGCCGCTCGCCGCGGGTGCCGCTGGGGAACTCCCCGGAGGCGCTGTAGGGATATTCGGCCGCGATCACGGTCGGAATCACGACATGATCGCTGAACGTCGCATAGTCGAAGCCCATTGCCTCGGCGCCGACCACGATCTTCGCAAGGTCATCCGCGGCCGACAGGGGGCCCGCGGTCGGTGCGTTGAAGCCGATCAGCATTTGTTGCATCCTCCCCTGCGTTGCATCGCTGGCGTCGATGCGACACCATGAGGCCGACAGGCGGGTGGCGGCAAGTGCGTCCCGCGACTAAATATGACCCTCCGCGGGCGGAGACGACGGATTATGACAGCCGCCGGTAGACAAGCGACGCGGCGGCGGTTCGATGCGCCGCTGGCTGAACTGATGGCAGAAGCGGCCGCCTTGCGCGATTGTGCGCACGGCCGGTTGATCTCCTATTCACGCAAGGTCTTCATTCCGCTCACCAAACTCTGCCGCGACGTCTGTCACTACTGCACGTTCGCGCAACTGCCGCGCGTGGCCAAGCCGGTCTACCTCCCGCCCGACGAGGTGCTCGCCATCGCGCAGAGCGGCGCTGCCGCAGGCTGCACCGAAGCGCTGTTTACGCTGGGCGACAAGCCTGAGCTGCGATTTCAGGCCGCGCGGGACGCATTGAAGGCGCTCGGCCACGACACGACGATCTCCTATCTGACCTCGATGTGCGCGCTTGTGCTGCGGGAGACCGGATTGCTGCCGCATGCCAATCCCGGCGTGATGACACGCAGGGAGATCGCCGGCCTGCGCGAGGTGACGGCGAGCCAGGGCATCATGCTGGAGTCCACGAGCGACCGGCTCTGCATGCCGGGCGGCGTGCACTACGGTTCTCCCGACAAACGTCCGGCAGCCAGGCTGGAGACCCTGCGTCTGGCGGGCGAACTGAAAGTTCCGTTCACGACGGGCATCCTGATCGGCATCGGCGAGACCCGCGACGAGCGGATCGCGACGCTGGAGGCGATTGCCGATCTGCACGCCACCCACGGTCATATCCAGGAAGTCATCGTCCAGAACTTCCGTGCCAAGCCCGACACCCGGCTTGCCAATTCCTGGGAACCCGATCTCGACGACCTGCTGTGGACCATCGCGACGGCGCGTCTGGTTCTCGGGCCCGACATGAATATCCAGGCCCCGTCAAATCTGTCGCCCGGTGTCTATCAGAAGCTGATCGAGGCGGGACTCAACGACTGGGGCGGCATCTCGCCGGTCACGCCCGATCACGTGAACCCCGAAGCGCCGTGGCCTGCCATTGCCGAACTCGCCCGCAAGAGCGCGGACGCCGGCAGGCTGCTGGTGAACCGCCTGCCCGTCTACCCCGCCTATGTGCGCGACGCCGACACATGGCTGGCACCCGGGATCGCAGCCCGCGTGCGGCGCATGAGCGACGCCGAAGGCTTCGCGCGCGACGACGACTGGGCACCGGGCAGCACCAAGCCGCCGCCGGCTCCGCTGGTGCTTGCCCGCAGGGTCGACGCCGCAATCGCAGGTACCGTCGAACGCGCGACATCGGGCGAACGGCTCGGCTCGAACGACATCGTGCGCCTGTTCGCGGCACGCGACGCCGACTACCGGTACGTCACACAGGCCGCCGACGCGCTGCGACGCGCGGTCAGTGGCGAGGTAGTGCGTTACGTCGTGAACCGCAACATCAATTACACGAACATCTGCTACTTCCGGTGCAAGTTCTGCGCCTTCTCGAAAGGCCGCACCCACGAGGATCTGCGCGGCTCGCCTTATGATCTTGCCCTCGAGGAAATTACGCGCCGCGCGATCGAGGCGTGGGATCGTGGGGCGACGGAAGTTTGCCTGCAAGGCGGCATCCATCCCGACTACACCGGCGCCACCTACGAAGCGATCTGCAGGGCCATCAAGGCGGCCATCCCCGAGATGCACATCCACGCCTTCTCGGCTCTGGAAGTGACGCAAGGTGCGGCCACGCTCGGCCTCTCGACTAGCGAGTTCCTGGCGAGGCTGAAGGCGGCCGGCCTCGGCACCCTGCCCGGAACGGCGGCCGAAATTCTCGACGATGACGTGCGCGCCATCATCTGCCCGGACAAGATCAATACCGGTCAATGGCTCGACGTGCAGCGTGCCGCCCACGAGACCGGATTGCGCACCACCTCGACCATCATGTTCGGGCATGTCGAGACCGCGACTTCGTGGGCGAAACATCTTCTGGCGCTGCGCGACTTGCAGGCCGAGACCGGCGGCTTCACCGAGTTCGTGCCGCTTCCCTTCGTCCACATGGAAGCGCCGATGTACCGTCTCGGCATGGCGCGCCCCGGTCCGACGTTCCGCGAAGCCGTGATCATGCATTCGGTCGCGCGGCTGGCCCTGCATCCGCTGATTCCCGACATCCAGACCTCCTGGGTGAAGATGGGGCCGACCGGCGCCGCGGTCTGCCTGCAGTCAGGCGCCAACGATCTCGGTGGCACGCTGATGAACGAGAGCATCTCGCGCGCCGCCGGCACCCAGCACGGCCAGGAGTTGCCGCCGCGCCAGATGGAGGCCCTCATCCGATCGATTGGCCGCGAACCAATGCAACGCGACACGCTCTATCGGCCGGTACCGGCAGAGCGTCGCGCGGCATCCATGGTCGCGGCGGATCTGCAGCCGATCGTGCAAACACCGCCGCGCAAGAAGGCGGCGATCGTCTAAGCGATGCCCCGCGCGGCCAGCAGCGCGGGCACGCCAAGTTCCTCGAGCAGCGTGCGGGTACGCGTGCCGGCTGATTGCGGCATGCGCAGGAAATGCGCCAAGTCGAGCGGATGGTCGATATCCATCGCGATGCCGGGCTGGCGGATCACAGTCGGCTCGATGCCCCGAAGACGCGCGGCCTCGAGGTGGGGGAAGTAGCTGTTGTCGCCGAAGCGAAGCGGCACTGATTCCGGCGGCGAGCAAACGACGGCATTGGATCCGAGATCGTCAAGCGCCGGTGAGATCGTGAAAGAGGGTGCCGCGAGATGCGCCGACAACACCGCGTCGATCTCGCCGGCGCGGACGGCTGGGATGTCTCCGGGCATGGTGATGATGCCGCCACGCCCTTCGCCGGCGAGAAGGCGGCGGCCGGCATTCACGCTGCCGGTATGTCCGTCCCGCGCCCCCTCGGTCACGATCCGCGCACCTGTCTTTTTACCAAGAGCCGTCGCATAGGGATCGAGCGTAACCATCGTCACGCCGGCAAGAAGCCGCGAGCCGGCGACGGCGTCGAGCATGTCCGTCAGCATGGTCTCTGCCAGAAGACGGCGCTCCGGCGGCGACAGCAGGCCCGACAGCCGATGCTTGGCGCCTTCAAACTCCTTGACCGGAATGACCGCCCAGATGTCGCTCATCGCAGCAGGGCCAGTGCATCCGCCGCGTCGAGCGTCACGCGCGCCAGCATCTCGCGGTCAGGCAGGCTCCTCATCAACGTTCTGGCGATCGTGACCCGCGCGCCGACATCGCCGATCCCGTCGGCGTCGGCGTGGTCGACGATATAGCCATCGAGCAGGTCGCCGTAGCGTGTGGCGACGCCGGCGGCACTCGCCTCGAGGCCGAGTTCGCGCATCATCTTCGCGGTCGGGCCCTTGACGGCCTTCCCGCCGATGATCGGCGACACCGCGACGACCGGCGCGCCGCTCGCCTCGATCGCATCGCGCATGCCTGACATCGCCAGGATCGGCTCGATGCTGATGAAGGGGTTGGACGGACAGATGATCACGGCGCGAACCTCGTTCGAGCGCAGCGCCGCCACGATATCGGCGTGCGGCCGCGCCGACGTCGCGCCGTCGAAAGCCAGCTCATGGACAACCGGCCGGCACTGCTGGCGCACGAAATAGTCCTGAAAGTCGATCCAGCCCGCCTCGCTGCGCAGGCGGGTCCGCACGCGATCGTCGCTCATCGGCACGATGCGGGCACCGATGCCAAGGCGCCGGCAAATGTCGGATGTCACCTCGGACAGTGACTGTCCCAGGCGAAGCCGACGGCTGCGCTCAACATGCAGGGCGAGATCGCGATCGCCGAGCCGGAACCAGTCCTCGCCGCCGAGCGCGCCGATACTGTCCATGAACGACCAGGTCTCGTCGCGCCGGCCCCAGCCGGTGACGGGATTGTCGATGCCCGCGAGAACGTAGGTCAGCGTGTCGATATCGGGCGAAATGATCAGTCCGAGATGCTCGAAATCATCGCCGGTGTTGGCGACCACGAGCAATTCGTCGCCCGGCAAGATAAGGCTCAGGCCGAGCGCCAGCTTGGCGCCGCCAACCCCGCCGGACAACGCCACGACAAGTCGTCTGCTCATCGGAACATATCCTCTTCGGCTGGGCGAACCAGCTCGGACGCGGCGTTGTCCGGACCGCACCATGTCAGACCGCGCACGACCACAACAGGTTGGCCTTCGGCACCCTGCCCCATCACGAGCGACGCTGCAGCTGCGATCTCGTCCGCATGCCCGGTGATGCTGACCTGAAGCTCGCGGCCGAACAGATCGGGCGAGCCGCGCAGGTCCATCAACGAGGGCAGACCGGCGGCACCGATCGCGACGCCGCAGGTTCCGCGACGCCAGGCACGGCCGAAGCTGTCGCTGACGATCACCGCTACCGGCACGCCGAACCTTTGCGACAGGCGCCTCCTCAATATCGCCGCGCTGGCGTCGGGATCGACCGGCAGCAGCAGGGCTCGCTGGGGCTCATCGGCCGAAGCCACGTTGGACTGGTCGATGCCGGCATTGGCCATCACCAAGCCCAACCGGTGCTCGACGATCAGGACGCCAGGCCTTGCCCGCACGACGCGTACCGATTCCGACAGGATCAGCTCGACCAGCCGCGGATCTTTCTGGACGTTGCGGGCGAGTTCGATCGCCTCGGTCGAGGGTTCGACCGTCGCCAGATCGACCATGCGCCCTTCGGCCTTGGACACGATCTTCTGCGTCAGCACGAAGACGTCGCCGCCACGCGGCGCGATGCCGCCTCGCGCCAGCCCCTCGCCGATCAGGGCCACGAGATCGTCGTCCTTGCGCACCAGGGGAATGCCGGGGACGGCAACCATCTCGACGGCACTGCTGCGTTTCATCGGGGTGTCCCGCGCACTCAGCCGAAACGCTTGCGCAACCGCGGCAGCACGTGTTCGCCGTAGAGTTTCAGGAAGCGCGGCTGGTCCGGTCCCGGCGCGTGGAACACCAGATTGCGGAATCCGAGACCGACATAGTACCCGATCCGCTCGACCTGCTCGTCGGCATCGCTGGACACGATCCATCGACTGGCGGCGCGCTCCAGCGGCAGCGCGTCGGCGAGACGCTGCATCTCGACGGGATCCTCCACCGCCATCTTTTCCTCCGGCGTCAGCGCCAGCGCCGCCCAGTGGCGCGTGTCCTCCAGCGCTCGCGCCTTGTCGGTGTCGAACGATACTTTGATCTCGATCATGCGATCGTAGGATCGCGACGGCTCCTCCGACGCTGCGAGGCCCTCGGCGAGCTTCGGCAGCAGGGTCTCGGAATAGAGCTCCGGGTTCTTGCCGCTGGTGCAGATGAACCCCTCGGCGGCGCGGCCGGCGTAACGCGCCACGAGGGCGCCCGCGGCTGCGACATAGATCGGCACCGGCGTATCGGGGCGGTCATAGATCGTCGCCTTTTCGGTCTTGTAGTACTGGCCATCGAAGCTGACCCGTTCCTGCGTCCAGAGTGCCCGAATCAGCGTGACGGCCTCGCGCAAGCGAGCGAAGCGCTCCTTGAATTCCGGCCAAGGCTGGCCGGTCGAAGGAACTTCGTTCAGTCCTTCGCCGGTGCCGATGCCGAGCACGACGCGTCCCGGAAACATCGCGCCCATCGTGGCGAACGCCTGGGCGACGATGGAAGGATGGTAGCGGAACGTCGGCGTCAGCACGCTGGTGCCGATCACCACCCGCGACGTGCTGGCACCCAGCGCGCCCAGCCAGGTCAACGAAAACGGTGCATGACCGTCGACGTGCTTCCATGGCTGGAAGTGGTCGCTGATGAAGACCGAATCGAAACCGACTTCCTCGGCAAGGCACGAGAAGCCCAGCAATTTGCCCGGCGCGAACTGCTCCGCCGCTGCCTTGTATCCGAGCTTGATCACGGTAACTTCTCCTCGCTGGCACCGGTCAACGCCTGCGCCGTGCTATCCACCACCGAAATCTATAGATTACCCGGCGACCGGCAACCAGCCCAAGCAAGGAGGCGACCATGCATCTCGGAATTGCCCTGCCTTTCGGCGACATCGGCGGCGATGGCCCGACCGTGC
>JAFAUV010000309.1 GCA_019243075.1 Bradyrhizobium sp. | reverse complement strand
AGGTCATCCTGTCCGCGACGGTGCGGATGGCCGAGCAGGGGCCCGCATATATTTTCAACGCCTTCGCGGTCACCTACGGCACGCTGGTGCTGGGGGCTTCCCGCAATCTCCTGCTCTCCGGGCTGGTCGCCATGACCGCGCTCGGCTTCATCACGGTCCCGATTGCCGGCGCATTGACGGATCGCATCGGCCGCCGGAAGGTGTTCATCAGCGGCTGCGTGCTGGTTGCCTTGTTCACCTTCGTCTATTTCGCGATGCTCGATACGAAGGTGCCGGAGCTTATCTTCATCGCCATGGCGCTCTCGTTCATTCCCGTCATGATCATGTACGCCGCGGAAGCCGCGCTGATCGCGGAGGCATTCACGCCGCGGCTGCGCTACAGCGGCGCCTCCATCGGCTATCAGTTCGCCTCGATCATTGCAGGCGGACCTGCGCCGTTCATCGCGACCTGGCTGTTCTCGACCTATCACTCCTCGTTCCCGATCGGCATCTACGCCGTCGTCTGCGCGGCGATCAGCATCTGCTCGGCCTTGCTGCTCCCCGACCAGACCAACAAGGAGATTGCGCACGAAGTGAATTACGGCAACACGTGACGTGTCCCGGCGCCCGGCTACGGCGGGCTGGGCGCCAACCACGCGAGCGGGAGCTTATTCGATACGACCTCACACATTTCCTGATGTCCCATCGCCGCCAGGGCCGCCATGGGCCTGGCGCTTGTCCGCTCGTTCCTTTCCTTGCCCGAATCGCCAGACGGCACCTGCGGTGCACCGCGATCCGCACCAGCGGATGCGGCCAACTTCCAGCCTTGCTCCGGGCCAATTTCAACCACGGCTCACCCTTCCGCCTGCGCGGGCTGTCATATATGAGAGATTGCCGCCGCCCGGCGCAACGGGAGCCGGGAACGAAATGGCGGCACGGATGTTGGCGGCGGTCGGCATCCAACGATCGCGATCCGGCTCGAGGATCGATGCAAGCGCGGACAGGGATTTCAACCGGGGCATGGGCATGGTGAATCGATTTACGACCACGCGATCGGCAACGAGGCGGCATCGGCAATCAGCCGCGATTGCCACGCTGGCAGCGGCCCTGCTCGCGACGCTGGCCGCCGGCGCCAACGCGAGACAGGCGCGCCCTGCGGCAGCCGTCGAGGCGACGGCGGCGCGCGAGGCCGGCGAGCCGATCATGGCGATCGTGTCGATCAAGAGCCAGCAGGTCACGTTCTACGACGCCGACGGCTGGATCCTGCGCGCGCCGGTCTCGACCGGCATCACGGGACGCGAGACGCCGGCCGGCGTCTTCGCCATCATCGAGAAGGACAAGGATCACCACTCGACCCTCTATGACGATGCCTGGATGCCGAACATGCAGCGCATCACCTGGAACGGCATCGCGCTGCATGGCGGGCCGCTGCCGGGCTATGCGGCCTCCCATGGCTGCGTGCGAATGCCCTACGACTTTGCCGAGAACCTGTTCGACAAGACCTGGATCGGGATGCGGGTGATCATCTCGCCGACCGACGCGGCCCCGCTCGAATTTTCCCATCCCGCGCTGTTCGAGCCGGACCCGCAGGCCCTTGCGGCCGTGCCGGCGCGCGCCGGGACGCTGGCCCGTGAAGCCGCGGAGGCTACCCAGGCGGCCGACGAGGCGAAGAAAGCCGCCGCGACAGCGGCGCGCGAATTGGCATCGCTCACGATGTCGCTGCGCAAGCTGGAATCGCTGAAGCCGCGCACCGATGCCGAACTCGCCTATGCCGACAAGCTACTCGTCGCCGCCAAATCCGACGAAGCCAAAGCGCGGGCCGAGGAGGCGAAGCAGAAGGCGGCCGCCAAGGCCGCGGAGGTGGCAACACAGCTCGACGCCGCCCGCGCCGAGACGAAGCCGAAGCTCGATGCAGTCGCCGCCGCGAAAGAGGCCGTCAAGGCGGCCGAAACCAGGAAGGCAGAGGCCGTCAAGGCGGCGAGCGAGGCGAAGTTCGCGCTCGAGCCGGTCTCGGTCTATATCAGCCGCGCGACGCAGAAGCTTTACGTGCGCCGCAATACCCACAAGCCCTGGCCGGACGGGGGCGAGGTGTTCGATTCGAGCATCGAGGTTCCGGTCACGATCCGCGATCCCGACAAGCCGATCGGCACCCATGTGTTCACGGCGATGGCGAAGAGCGAAACCGGCCTGCGCTGGAGCGTGGTCACGATCGACAACGCAGACGATGCCAGGGAGGCGCTCGACCGCATCACCATTCCCAAGGATGTGCTCGACCGCATCGCGCCGACCGCGGTGCCGCGATCCTCGATCATCGTCTCGGACGAGCCGCTGAGCCGCGAGACCAATTATCGCACCGAGTTCGTCGCGGTGTTGAGCAACCAGCCCCAGGGCGGCTTTATCACCCGCCGGCCGACGGTGGTGGAGGTCCCCGTCGCGAGCGCCAATGGCTGGGGCGACAACGGCTTTTTCGGGTCCTTTTTCCAGCCCAACCCGCCCCCGCCGCCGACCCAACCAGGCTATCCCCGTCCGCGCGGCGGCCAGTACTATCAGCCGGTACAACGCGGCTGGGGGTGGTAGGGCTGTGCGCCCCGCGCAGGCTGCGATCGCCGCGCTCTATAACTCCGCCGCGCGTGCCTGCGTCCAGATCGCGATCGGTTGCTCGAGTCCGCGAATCGCCTGCGGGGCTTGCGCCGTCAACGGCCGAAACGCCGCCTCACCGCTGCCGAGCTCGACCTTGGCGCGCTGGACCAGATCGTCGCTCGCCACCAACGCGCAGCCGAGCGCACGGGTCAAGGCCTCAAGCCGGCTCGCGGCGTTCACGGTCGAGCCGATCACCGCGAATTCAAGGCAGGTCAGCCCGATATCGCCGAGCACGACCGGCCCGTAGTGCAAACCGAAACTGACACCGATCGGAGCCTGGCCCGCCGCCTTGCGCTCGCGGTTCCACCGCTCCGCCGCCGCCATCATCGCTTGCGCACAGCGCAGCGCGTTGCCGGCGTCGTCCGTTCCCACGAACGGCGTGCCGAAGGTGGCCATCAGCCCGTCGCCGAGGTATTTGTCGAGCGTGCCGCAGTGCCGGAACACCTCTTGCTCCATCAGCGCGTGGAATTCGCGCAAGGTGCGCACAACTTCTTCCGGCGTGCGCGCGGCGGCAAAAGCGGTGAAGCCGACGATGTCGACGAACAGCACGGCGACGTTCTGCGTGCGCACCTGCTTCAGCGGCTCGTCATTCCTGGACAATTCCTCCACGACGTTGGGCGAGAAATAGCGCGCGAGATTGCCGCGTTCGCGTTCCACCGCGGCATGGCGGATCAGGAGGTCGTTGCCTCGACGCACCGCGACGGCGAGTGTCACGGCGACGATCAGGAACACCACAATCTCCTGGATGCGCGCGCCGAACACCATCGAGTTTGGCGAGATCAGCTCGAACAGCCTTTGGTCGCTGCCTGTCGCCGCGGCGATGCGAGCGGTCAGCGCGGGATCGCGATCGGGCTGCCACCACACCCAAACCATCCCGATAATCCAGAGCGCGGAGGTCCACGTTCCGACCGCGATCACGGTGCGCCAGGAATAGGCCAGCGTCGCGCCCGACAGCAGCACGAAGAAATAGATGAAGTTGCCGAAATGGTATTGCATCGCCACCGGCCAGCGCTCGGAGCCGAACGGATTCGGCACGACGGCGACGAACGTCAGCAACGCGAGGTCGCAGAACAGCAGCGCAAGCTCCGGCCGCGACACGCCCACTCGCCCAACCCTGGCCTGCGCCCATCCGATCAGCGCGAACAGGCCAAGCAGCGCCACATAATAAAGCTGCTCCCAAGCCGGATTGATGATCGGCAACAGGCAGGCGATCACGGCGAGCGCGACATAGCGGGCCCGCACCGCCAGTTGCAGACCCTCCTGCTTGGCCGCGGCGAGCGCGGCCTGCGCAAACTGAACAGTGTCGGTCTCCGTGTTGCGCCGACTGCGCGCGCGCGGCAGCGCGGGCGGGTCGAAACGCTCGGCAAGCGTGGTCATGCGGCGGCCTCCTCGCGAGGCGGTTTTAGCACAGAGACGCATGTCGGCGGCATAACCGGCGCGACGGGAAAAACGTCGCTTGACATGCAACCATTTGGTTGCATATAACCCTGCCATGGATGAAGTCTTCAAAGCACTGGCGGATGCCTCGCGGCGGAGCCTGCTGGACCGGCTTCATGCCAGAAACGGACAGACGCTGAACGAACTGTGCGACGGGCTTGACATGACGCGTCAGGCCGTGACGAAGCACCTCGTGGTTCTCGAAGCGGCCAACCTCGTCACGACCTACAAGCACGGCCGCGAGAAGCTGCACTACCTCAACCCCGTCCCGATCCATCAGATCGGCGAGCGCTGGATCAGGAAATTCGAGCGCGGCAAGCTTGCCGCGCTCGCCGAATTGAAAAGGCAACTGGAGAAGCGCGATGAGTAAGCCCCAATTCGTCTACACCACCTATATCGAGACGACAGCCGAGCAGCTGTGGCATGCGCTGACCGACGGCGACTTCACCGAACGCTACTGGTTCGGCCATCGCGTCACCTCCGATTGGAAGGTCGGCTCTGCTTACGGTTTTGCCAACCAGGGCAGGCCGACCGTCGAGGGCGAGGTGCTGGTGTCGGATCCGCCGCACCGGCTCGCCTATACCTGGAACAACCGCAAGGAAGCGGCCCAGGGCGAGGGCACCTCGCGCGTGACCTTCGATCTCGAGCCGCGCGGCAAGGTCGTCAAGCTGACCGTGACCCATGACGAGCTCGGCGAGGACGGCAAGACGTTGCGCGACATCTCCGGCGGCTGGCCGCTGGTGATCGCGAGCCTGAAGAGCATCCTGGAAACCGGCCACGCGCTGCCCGCCGAGACG
>JAFAUV010000204.1 GCA_019243075.1 Bradyrhizobium sp. | reverse complement strand
GTATTCGAGCTTGCGCAGCTTGTTGCCGCCGAAGGCGAGCCCGGAATTGCAATCCTCGCGCTTGGCATAGATCTCGACCTTGCCGCCGAGATGTGCAGACAACCGCGGCAGTCTTTCGATAGGGGTGGGCCCGAAAGTGAGCGGATAGCGCTCGAATTTTTCCAGCATGATTTGATCTCGCAAGTTGTTCCGATGGCGCGATTCGTACCATCAACCCGGCAAAAGGTGCTTTCTAATGTCGCGCTGATCTTCCGGGATGATTGCATCTAATGACGCAACTCCTTATCTTGCCTTCCAGGATATGCCTTATTTTTGGAAGATTCTTTCATGGCTGGCGAACTCGACCGCATTGACGTCAAGCTGTTGCGGCTGCTGCAGAGCAACGGGCGGCTTGCCAATGCCGAGCTCGCGCAGAAGGTCGGCGTCAGCGCCGCTACCTGCCATCGCCGCACCCAGCGGCTGTTCGAGGAGGGATTCATCAGGCAGGTTCGGGCGATGGTGGCTCCGCGCAGGGTCGGCAAGGGCGCGCTGGTGATGGTGGGCGTGGTGCTCGACCGCTCAACGCCGGAGAGCTTTGCGGCCTTCGAGCAGGCCGCCGCCAAATTGAAATTCGTGCTCGACTGTCACCTCGTCGCCGGCGACTTCGACTATTTCCTGAAGATCCGGGTAGGCGACATGGAGGATTTCAATCGCATTCACGGCGAGCAGCTGATCCGCCTTCCGGGCGTGCGCCAGACCCGCACCTTCTTCGTGATGAAGGAAGTCGTCGACAACGCGCCGCTGGAGTTTTGATCGCCGGCCGCGGCGCCCGCGGGCGGCGGAAGCTTCGCACCATAAGGCGCCGGTCCAGACCGCCTGCTCGCCTGCACCAGGCAGCGCCTCGCGGGCCGGCAAATGGCTTCCCGCCAGCCGGCTGCCGAAGGCCCGCCGCTATGGACTTTCGCGAGCAATGCCCCTACCCCAATATGATCTCGCGGCCTCGGGAGAGGCCCAAGCAACGACAAGATACCGGAGCCGAAATCCGTGTCCCAACAAAAGCCCTTGGCCTCCATCGCAGCCGTCGAGAGCGGCCTTGCCTCCCAGGGCTATATCGCAAGCCGCCAGATCGCGACCGCGGTCTATCTTTCCGAGCAGATCGCCAAGCCGATCCTGGTCGAGGGACCGGCGGGCGTGGGCAAGACCGAGCTCGCGAAGGCGATCGCTAGCTGGCGCGGCCTGAAGATGATCCGCCTGCAATGCTATGAGGGACTGGACGAGGCCAAGGCGCTCTATGAATGGAAATACGCCAAGCAGCTTCTCTATACCCAGATCCTGAAGGACAAGCTCGGCGAAGTGCTGGGCGGGGCGGAAACGTTGCATGCGGCGCTGGAGCAGCTCCACGATTTCGGCGACGTGTTCTTTTCCAAGGAATTCGTGGAACCCCGGCCGCTGCTGCAGGCGCTCCAGCAGCCCAAGGGCTGCGTTCTGCTGATCGACGAGATCGACAAGTCCGATGCCGAGTTCGAATCGCTGCTGCTGGAAATCCTATCGGATTTCCAGGTCAGCATTCCCGAGCTTGGCACCATAGCTGCCGCGTTGCCGCCGACGGTGATCCTCACTTCCAACAGCGAGCGCAATCTCGGCGATGCGCTGAAGCGCCGTTGCCTGCATCTGCATATCGGTTTCCCCGAGCAGAAGCTGGAGGAGCGCATCGTCGAAAGCCGCGTGCCCGGCATTTCCGAGAAGCTGCGCGGGCAGCTCGTCAGCTTCATTCACTCGATCCGAACGCTCGATTTGAAGAAGCAGCCTTCCGTGAGCGAGACCATCGACTGGGCGCGCGTGCTGGTGCTGCTGCAGGCTTCCGAGCTCGGCCATGAGATGGTCAAGGACACGCTCAATGTGCTCCTGAAATATGAATCCGACGTCGAGGCGGCGCTGCCGCATGTGACGACCTTCGTCGCCAGCGCCGGGCGGCGGAACGCGTTCGGCTGACGCGCCATGCGGGACAATCTCCATCGCTTCTTTCGCGCCGCGCGGGGAGCGGGAGTGCATGTCTCGCCGGCCGAAAGCATCGACGCGATGCGGGCGGTCGCGACAGTCGGCTTTGAAGAACGCGGCATTCTGCGCGACACGCTGTTGTTGACGCTCGCCAAGAGCGAGGACGAAAAAAAGGCGCTCGGCGCCTGCTTCGACCTGTTCTTCGCGCAGCCGCAGCCGACTGCAACGAAGCAATCGGCCGACGACGAAAGCGCAGCGGTTTCCGGGCTGCAGTCCGCGCCGAGCGCCGGCGGCGGCCAGCAGCCGCAAGATCTCGGGCCGCTGGCGCAGATGCTGCTATCGCAGGACACCGCCGAGATCGCCGCGGCGATCGCCAATGCCGCCGGCGCCGCCGGCCTTGCCGAGATCCGCTATTTCACCCAGCGCGGCATCTTCCAGAGCCGGATGCTGCAAGAGATGGGCATCCAGCGCCTCAATGACGACCTCGACGAGCTAACCGCAACCAACCCGGCGCTAGCCGAGCGCCTCACCGCCGCCACCGACGCGCTGCGCGAGACTGTCCGCGACCGCGTCGCGCAGGCGCTGCTGCTGTACGGCCGCGAGGAAGCGGAAAACCTGCGCAACGAGATTTTGCGCAACGCGCCGCTGGCCCGGATCGAGCCCAGGCAGGTCGAACAGATGCGGGCGCTGATCCGCCGGATGGCGCGGCGCCTGCGCGAACGTTTCTCCAAGCCGCGCAAGCGCCAGCGCCGCGGGCATCTTGATGTCCGCAGAACGCTGCGCAGGAATGCCGCCTGGGGCGGCGTGCCCTTCCTCACTGCCTGGAAGCGCAAGCATCGCGACAAGCCGAAGATCGTCGCGCTCTGCGACGTCTCGGGATCGGTGGCGCGGGTCTCCGACTTCTTCCTGCTCTTGATCCACAGCCTGCACGAGGTGGTGTCCGATGTGCGCTCCTTTGCCTTTTCCGGGCACCTGATCGAGGTCAGCGACATCCTCGAAACCGAAGCTGCGGAAGAGGCGATGCGCGACATCATGTCGAAGGTCGGCTTCGGCTCGTCCGACTACGGCTCTTGCTTTGCCGATTTCGAGCGGCAATGGATGGCGAGCGTGACGCCGCAGACCACCGTCATCGTGCTGGGCGATGCCCGCAGCAACAATCTCGACCCCGGCGCGGATATTCTACGCCGCATTTCGGAGCGCTCGAAACGCGTCGTCTGGCTCAATCCCGAGGGCCGCCTGACCTGGGGCTTTGGCGACTCCGAGATGCCGCGCTATGCGACCTTCTGCAACGTCGTGCGCCAATGCGCCACCGCGCAACAGCTCGAGCGCGCGGTCACCGATATCGTCGCGACGTATCATTGACTGGGATGAACCGGATACGTAGCCCGGGTGAGCGAAGCAACAGCCGGTATCTTTCGCACATGCCGCTCCGCTCGCGCGGGCCTCGACGAGCGTGCATGCGGTGCCGAGGCAGCTTCAGGGCTCCGGCACGAAACGGCTACTTCATCCTCGTCTCGGCCGAGATCAGCTCGCTGCCGTCAGCCGCGCTGATCGTCGCCTGCACCCATTCACCGCTGCCGCCGGCGTCGATGGGCACGGAAATGCGATTTCCGCGTCTCGGGTCGGCGCTCACGGCTTCGTCGAACAGGACCGCCTCGCCGCGTTTCAGTCTCACATGCAGCGGCGTCTCCGGTTCGAGGCTGACGAACTGGAGGTTCGCGTTTGAAGCGTCGGCCGCCAGATTGACCAGGATGTGCTCGTTCGCGTCGGTCACGTCGCTCATGCCGACGGTCGGGCCATAGGCTTCCGGGATCGCCACTTCGCCGTGCGCGGGAAGGCTCGCGCTGTGAAAGAACTGGTCGGACACGCCGGCCCACAACTCGACATAGGGCTGCGCCGGACTGGGCTGCTTGCTGGCGTCGGCCTCGTCGGCGAGCGATGGAAATCCCCAGGTCCACATCTTCAGGCCGCGCGTGAGCGCGTTGTCGGCGATGCGGATGATGCCCTCTTCATTGTCGTGGTTGATCACGCCCCAGAAATTGCCGCCCTGCATGTCCGGCGCGGCATAGGCGATGCCGAGCGTCGGCCAGTTCTTGAAATAGCGCAGTTTGTCGAAACGGTGCCAGTCCGCGCCCGTGCTCGCGTCGCCTTCGGCCAGCTTGGCGTACCAGCGCGGCGTGCTGTAGGCCGCAATCGGCGCGATGATTTCAGCGCCGCCGGTGGCCTTCGGATGCTCCGGGTCCGATCCCGGCGCCAATGTCGTGCAGGTCCAGTACTCGTAGTCGATCGCCTCGTCCTGCGGATTTTTCAGCACCACGCGCCCGTCGAGCGCGGCGCGGCCCGCTTTCAGCGTCACGTAATAGGTCGCCTCGATGCCGGTCGAGCCGCGGCGAAACTGCCTCGGCGCCGCCGCAAACGCCACGTCGTCCCTGAACGACATCGAGACCGTCACTTCGGCTTCGCTCTCCTGCACGATCCTGAAGTCCCACGACTTCAGCCAGGTCTTGCCGTGCTCGGCATTGGGGAAGGTCGGGAAGATGCCGCCATAGACCATCATCCAGTCGTAGTAGAACGTGCCTTGCTTGATTCCGTAGGGCACACCCACCTCGTCACGAAACAGCTCTTCGTGGCCGGTCGGCTTGTAGATGAGGGAAAGGATGCGCCCGCCGAATTCGGGCAGCAGCGTCACCTTGAGGTAGCGGTTCTCGATCACATAGGTCTTGAATGGACGATCGACGAGGGTGGCGGCGTCGAGCGACACCAATCCGCCCTCCGCATCGGTCGAATATTTGAGCGTGCTCCAGGCGATCGTCGATTCCCGCAGAGATACGTGGTCGGGCGGCGCCGACGCCGCGCCTGCGAGGGATGGGAGGGCGCAGGCCGCCGAAAGCATGGCAACAACGAAGCGGACGGAGCCGGGCAAAGTGGATTTGATGGCCATGATGCGGCCTTGGTGTGAACCGTAGCGGCAATTCTAGAGCATGATCTACAAAAGTGGAAACCGGTTTTCCGAAAAAGCCGATGCTCGATCAAAGCGCCATCAGCTTTCCGCGAGCGAGCATCCTGCCAGCCGCGTCGTGCCGTTGCTCGATTGCCCTGCTACCCTCCGGCGGCCTCTCTCACAAAATCGACCAGGATCGCGTTGAACGGTTCCGGCGCCGTGACGGTGAAGGCATGGCCTCCGTGCGCCGTCATCCAGAGCTTTGCGGCGGGAAGACCGGCGGCCAGCGCCTGCGACCTTGTGAATGGGACCAGTATATCGTCTTGCGAGGCTGCAACCAGCGTCGGAACTCGAATATTCGCCAGATCCGGCGCGGCATCAAACGCACGCAGCGCGCCGATCCGAGCAAGTAGGTTGGAGGTGCCCTGAAAGCCCTCGATGCCATGCCGGACTTCGTCTTCAATGGCGGCGGCGTGATCGGAAAGCCACGCGGCCGGATAGAGAAAAATCGGCTGAGCATTGACGTAGGCCTCGACGCCGACATGTTTGAGGAGCGCCATTCGCATCTCGAAACATCTGGAGGTCTGGGTGTCGAGCGAGGCCCAGGCATTGACCAGACACAGGCTGGCGCAGCGGCTGCGCGGGCGTCGCGCCAGCGCGAGGCCGACAAGGCCGCCGAGTGCATGGCCAACGAAATGGTACGAGGCCGTCCCGGACGCCTCGACGATTTGTTCGACGTCATCGGCCATATTCTCGATGGAATAGGGACCCTCCAGGTTCGCGGCGTTCTCGCCGGTTCCGCGATGGTCATAGGCAACGATGCGAAACGCCCTGCCCAAGGCTTCGAACTGCGGCTGCCAGAACCGGCCGAGCCCGCCAAGACCCGCCGAGACAATCACGGTCGGCGCGCCGGCCTTTGCAAGGCCGATTTGTCGAAACTTCATGGTGCTGTCGCCGAGCCGGCCGATCATTTTCGTCCGATATGAGCGACAGACGCGATCTCGACCAGCGCATCCGGCTTCACCAGGCCGCACTGGATGCAGTAACGCGCCGGCTTGTCGCCGGGAAAATACTCGGCATAGACCCCGTTCACGGCTGCATAATTGGCCCAATCGGTCACGAAGATCGAATTGAACGTGACATCGGCCATGGTGCCGCCAGCCGTCTCGACGACACCCTTGATGGTCTCGAGAACGTGGCGCGTCTGCGCGGCCGCATCGCCGACGTGCACGACATTGTTGTCCTTGTCAAAGGCCAGCGTGCCGGAAACATACAAGACGCCGTCTGCGAGGGCACCCGGCGAATAGGGCGCGATGGGCTTGGCTGTTCCCGCAGGAACGACAATCGTCTTGGGCATGATTCACCTCTGCTGTTGGGGAGCGACTTGGGAGATGGCGCCGCAGAAATCCGCGGCGGTCGTGACCCAGCCAAAGAAGGACTGGATGTTGTAGAGGGCGGCCTTCTGCACGAATTCCGGCCCGAGATGGTGAGCGGCATCCTCGATCACGATGCCGAAATACTCCAGATGAAATGCATCGCGCAGCGAGGACTCGACACAGACGTTGGTGGCCACGCCCGTGAAGACGAGATTGCGAATGCCGCGGGCGCGCAGAAGGCTGTCGACGTTGGTGTTGAAGAAGCCGCTGTAGCGGGTTTTCGGCACGACGATGTCGCCGGGCTGGGGAGCGAGCTCGTCGATGATGGCATAGTCCCAGGAGCCCTTGGCCAGCAGCGTGCCCTGCAGTTCGGGACGGGCGCGCATGGTTTTCAAGGCATTGGATTTGTGCCAGTTGGGCGACCCCGGACCTCCGGCTTCGATGTAGCCGGCATCCCAACCGTTCTGGAAATAGACCACCAGAACGCCCGCCGCGCGGGCCGCGTCCAGCACCTTCCTGGTCTGCGCAACGGCTTTGCCGGCCCCGGAAACATCGAAACCCGCCAGGTCGGAGTATCCTCCTTTGGAGACGTAGGCGTTTTGCATATCGACCACGATGATCGCCGTCTCGCTCGGTCTGACGGCGAGTGGTTCCGGCCGCGCCGGCAATGTGACTTCGGCTTGGCCGCGAGCCAGAGCGCTGTATCCCGTTTGCATGGACGGCTCCTTACGATGCTTTGGAGAGGTGCTCGACGTGCCGGCGCGACAGCATCAGGGGCTGAATGTGCATTCCGAAATTCTCGACGCCTTGGACGAAGTCGTCGAAGGTCAGCAGCACGCCTTCGGCGCCCGGCACCGTCGCGATCTGGTCGAGCATGCGCGCGACCGTTGCGTAGGAGCCCACCAGCGTGCCCATATTGAGGTTCACGTTCGACGTCGGATCGGCCAGCTGCCGCACATTGGTATCCTTGCCGGAGGTCTTGTCGACAGCCGATTGCTGCGTGAGCCAGTCGAGGGCGCCGTGATCGGCGCCCGCCTTGTAAAGCTCCCACTTGGCGCGGGCGGCTTCGTCGGTCTCGTCGGCGATGATCATGAACAGCGCGAACGACGTCACCTTTCGTCCGGTCTTCCTGGTGGCTTCGATCAGCTGCGCGGCGACCGGCGCGAACGCGGTCGGCGTGTTCACGCCCTTGCCGAGGCAGAAATTGTAGTCGGCGTATTTGGCGGAGAACGCCATGCCGGCCTCGCTCTGTCCGGCACAGATGATCTTGATATCGGCCTGCGGCCTTGGGCTGACGCGGCAATCGTCCATCTGAAAGAAAGCGCTCTTGCGGTTGCTGACCCCGTTTTCCCAGAGGTCGCGCAGGATTTGCACGTATTCCGAAAGATATTCGTAGCGGCGGCCGAAATATTCGTCACCAGGCCATAAACCCATCTGCGAATATTCGGGCTTTTGCCAGCCCGTAATCAAATTGAGGCCGAAGCGGCCGTCGGAAATCGAATCGATCGTGGATGCCATCCGCGCAGCGATCGCGGGCGGCATCACCAGCGAGGCGGATGTAGCGAAAAGCTTGATCTTCGAAGTCACCGCAGCCAGACCCGCCATCAGGGTGAACGATTCGAGATTGTGCTCCCAGAACTCCGTCTTGCCGCCGAAGCCGCGCAGCTTGATCATGGACAGCGCGAAATCGAAACCATGGCTCTCCGCCTTCTGAACGATCTCCTTGTTGAGAGCGAAGGTCGGCATGTATTGCGGCGCCGTGCTCGATATGAGCCATCCATTGTTTCCGATCGGAATGAAAACGCCCACTTTCATCGTACTTCTCGCTATTGCGGCGGACAATCGCCATGGATGATGTTGCGGGCTTACTTGCAGAATACGTGCCACATTCAACCGTTGCAGCGGCGGAATGTGCGGCGGTAAAGTCAGGCCACTATATCAGGGGAGGCCGCCATGGTCGACGATCGCACCGCGCCCTATGCGGCGCTGGTCCTTCGGCTCGCACTGTCGTTCTTCTTTTTCGCGCATCTGATCCGGAAATTCGCCGTGATCGGCTTCGACCCGTGGTGGGATGGCCTCCTCAAGCAAGGTTATCCGGGCGCTGTGCTCGGCTACACGGTCGCCATCGAATTTGCCGGCGCGGTGCTGCTGTTGCTCGGCGTCTATACCCGCTACGTCAGCCTGCTTTCGCTGCCGGTGCTGATCGCGGTCGCCAACCACTGGATGCTGCGCAAGGGTTTCTGGTTCGCCGATGGCGGCATGGAGTTTGCGCTGGCCTGGGTGTTCATGCTGATCGTGCAGGCCCTGCTCGGCGACGGCGCCTATGCGCTGCGGGCGCCGGCGCCGCCTTGGCGACGCGCGCGGCCGGCCGCCGCCTGACGCCGCGCAGCGTTCACGTCCGGGCGCATGATCCGCAAGAAGTGGAAACCGGTTTTCCGAAAGACCAGGCTTTCAAAAGAAGCCCGGGCTCAGATCGAGGCCGTAGCTCAACATGAGCAGGGAAACCAGAAGCCCGGCGGCACACAGCAGGCCGATCTGCGTCAACGCGTCGGCTTCCCCTACGGAATGAACGGTGCGGAACAGCCTTTTTGCAATCGCCGTCATCACGACTTCCCTTCGGAATTTTCCAGCGGCTTTCCTCCGGGTTTCCGCCAGCATTACGGGCGAGTCCACGGAATCGAACGCAGAGCCGAGCATGCCGAAGGTCGGAGAACGGCGCCTTCAGGACTCCTTATTTTGCGCTTACCAAACCCCTGATTTTGATTGCGCCAAGCCTCCTGGGGAACGACGGGAGCATTGATTTGCTTTATCTTTTCGATGGTTCCGTTCTGGAAACGAACCGGCGCGAACTGCATTGCGGCGGCGCGGCCGTCGACCTCGAGCCGCAGGTCTTCGATCTTCTCGAATATCTGATCCGTCACCGCGAGCGCGTCGTCAGCCGCGACGAGCTGATCGAGCAGATTTGGGGCGGACGGATCGTGTCGGAGTCGGCCCTGAGCACCCGCATCAATGCCGTGCGCAGCGCGATCGGCGACAGCGGAACCCGGCAGCGGCTGATCAAGACCCTGCCGCGCAAGGGCATCCGTTTCGTCGGCGAAGTGCGGGAGGAGCAAATCGCGCCAGAAGAGGCGGCCGCCGCCGCGACCGACAATATCGCTGCCGCGACCTCGGTAGAGGACCGAGCCCTTGCGGCAGTGCGTGCGCAGCCCTCGATCGACAATGCTGCGGAAACACCCTCGGCGATCGCGGCCGCGGTGCGATCGCGCGTTTCGGCTCCGCCCTTTAGGCTTGGCCTTTTTCCTGGCGTCTTCCCTGGCATCTTCGCGGCGGTCGGCCTTTTGTGTCTGGGCATCCTGACCTGGGGCCATTTCGCGCGGTCGGCCCAAGCGGAGCGCACCAGGGCGAACGCCGAGACGGCAGCGAAGCTGACGCACATCGCCGAACACATCAACATGACCTCGCGCGAGGATGATGAAGCCGTCCGAGACCTCGAGCAATGGGCGGCCGGGCTCGGTCCGCAGAACGTAGCCGCGCAGACGCGCCTGACCTTTGCCATCGTCACCGGCGTGCTGAACCACTGGTCCGATGACGTCGTGGCCGACCTTCACACGGCTGATCTCGCGCTGCAGGAGGCCACACGTCTCGCGCCCGACGACATGAATGTTCGCGGCGCGCAGTGTCACATCCTGCGTGCGATGCGACAGTTCGAATCTGCGATCACCCTCTGCCGCGAATCCGCCAGGCGATTTCCAGGCTACCCATTCCTGCACAAGGAGATCGGATACAACCGGCTCATGCTGGGCCAGCTCGACGAGGCGATGGCCGAATTCCAGGAGGCCGAGAGGATCGCGCCCGACTCGCGGCTGCGCTGGAGCTGGAATCAGGGGATCGGCCTGATCCATCTGATGCAGGGGCAGGACGAGAAGGCGATTGATCTGCTGGCGCGCGTCGCGCTCGAGGCGCCCAATGCCGGACACGCCGCCGCCTACCTCGCTTCCGCCTACGCGCTTGTCGGCCGCGAGCAGGAGGCGCGCGAGGCGCTGGCCCATTATTTGAAGCTGTGGCCGAAAACAACCCTGGGCAATTTCGGGCCCATGGTCGGAACCGCTGCGTTCAACAGCAGGATGGAACGGGTGATCGAGGGATTGCGGCTGGCGGGACTGACCGAGCGGGCCGACGACGCGCCTTCCATGACACCGGTGGCAAGGCGCGCCGACGGCGCCGCTCATCCGGATGAATCTCACGATGTCCGATAAAGCCGCGATGGTTTCGGACCGCGCAACTGACGGCCGCGTCTGAAAGGCGCGATTGACCTTAAATATTATTGTTTATGCGCAACCTTAACGGAAGAACCAAGCCAGTGCCGAGCCCTCGCGTCTTGAGCAGCATGGGAGGACCTTCGATAGTCGGCGCATGCGCAGGTTGTATCAGCTGGATGTTTTGCGTGGCATTGCCGCGGCGATCGTGGTTTTTCACCATATCCTGCTGACGCTCAGTCCGGATGCCGATCCCGCCAGATCGTGGCCGGCCCTCGCCTATGTTTCGATAGGGCGGACGCAGGTACTGCTGTTCTTCGTGCTCTCCGGCTACGTCCTCACGCGCTCGCTGGAGCACCAGACCTATCGCGTGTATGCCATCCGTCGCGTGTTTCGTCTCGGTATTCCCTTTATCGCTTCGCTCCTGTTCGCGCTTGCGCTGCGCTACGCGGTGCATCCTCATCCTCTTGAAGATCAGTCTCGATGGTTCAACGAGCAGTGGCAGAACACGCTGACTTTCAAAGGCTTCATGGCGCACATTCTGATGCGCGGCCACTGGGCCGATGCATCGCTGAACAGCGTGCTGTGGTCGTTGTGGTACGAGATGCGGATTTCGCTCGTGCTGCCGCTGATGGTCATGTTCGCCCGCTGGTCGCCGCAGCTCGCGACAGCCGCATTCGCCGCCCTCGCCCTCATTGCGGCTAAAATGCTGGAGCCTCACCCCCTCTACAGCTACGACCTGATGCAAACGGTGTGGGTCACCGCCTACTTCGTGCTGCCGTTCGCGACGGGAATGGCGCTGGCACTTTCGCGGCCACAGTCGCTGCCGGGCTGGCTGTGGCCGCTTGCCATCGTTCTTCTGGCGTCGCCGTCCGATCTCCAGGTCTGCGTTGGGTCGGCAATTCTGATCGGACTGGCCATCGATCAGGGCGAGTGGCTGTTGTCGAAGCCGCTGCTGTGGCTCGGCAAGGTGTCCTTCAGTCTGTACTTGTTCCACATGCCCATCATGATGGCCATGGTGTATGTGATGCACGATGTCCTGCCGGACTGGCTCACGATGCTGATAGCGGTGCCGACCATTATGATCTTCTCCCAGTTTGCTTACGTTGTGGTCGAAAGGCCTTCCATCG
>JAFAUV010000094.1 GCA_019243075.1 Bradyrhizobium sp. | reverse complement strand
CACGCTGATCCTGTCGCGCCTGTCGGACCGCGCCGGCGAGCGCAAGCGGCACCTCGCGGCCGCCTCGTTCCTGGGCGCCGTCGGCCTCGTCGGCAGCGCGCTCTCAACCAATCCCTACCTGGCCTACGCGTTCCTGTGCGTCGCCGGGGCGGGCATCTGGGGCGGGCTCGGCGTATTCTGGACGATCGTTGGATCGTTCATGACGGGGGTCGCCGCGGCGGCCGGGATCGCGCTGATCAACACGCTGGCCCAGGTGGGTGGCCTGGTCGGGCCATGGTTCATCGGCCTGATCCGCGACTGGACCGGCAGCTTCACCGCGGCGCTCCTGGCGATGTCGGGGTTCACCCTGGCCGCCGCGCTGATCGCGCTCACGCTGGAGGACAAGCCGGTGCGGCGCGCCCTGCCCCCTGTCGGCCTCCGCGGCACGGCCCCGCAGTGATGCGCACTGGGTGAATCGATGAGCTGGCGTCTGAACGGCCGGAAGGCGGGTAGCGGCCGGAGCTGTGGGGATGCTTAGAACCCTCTGGCGCAGGTATCTGGCTGACCGGGCCATTCCGCCCGTTGCCGCCCGCATGTCGCCGCACATCGATGCCAGGATCGATGCGGCGCTGTCCCGCCTGGAAGCGCGGTTCGGGGAGGCCATGGCGGAGGCCGGCCGCCGTCAGGACGCGGCCGAACGGGCGCAGGCAAGGCTCGCCGAGGCGGGCGAGCTGCTGCGCGCAGAGATCAGGTCGATCGCTAACCAGACCTCCGCCTTCGATGGCGAAGCGCTCGCGAAGCTGGTGCTGGAGCGCGTCGCGCAGGCACGCCCATGGGAACAGAGCCTGTTCGTGCCGAACCTCGGTATTGCGCCGAGCGTGCCAGCCACGTTCATGGCCTACTCGACCTGCTCGGCCGACGATTTCCGCACTGCCGAATTCCTCGCACTCTGCGCCGAGCTCGCCATGGCGCCGCGTTATCACCGCAAGATCTGGGAATGGGTGTTCATCATCCACCACCTGCGCCGGATCGGCGCCGTGCAACCGGGCCGCCGAGGCCTGGCATTCGGCGTCGGCACCGAGCCGCTGCCCTCGCTGTTCGCGAAGGATGGCGCGACGATCATGGCGACCGACGCGCCGGCGGAAGTCGGTGCGGCCGCAGGTTGGGATAGCACGCAGCAATATGCCGCCTCGCGCGACAGCATTCGCAACCCAGGGATCATCGACGAGGAGACGTTTGATCAGCGAGTGAGCTATGCACACTGCGACATGAACAACATCGGCGAGACATTCACCGGTTTCGATTTCTGCTGGTCGTCGTGCTGCTTAGAACATCTCGGCAGCCTCGAAGCCGGACTCGACTTCGTGGTCAACAGCGTCGAGAAGACCCTGAAGGTCGGCGGCATGGCCTGCCACACGACCGAGATCAACCTCAGCTCGGACGTGGATACGATCAGCTCCGGCGAGACGGTGCTGTATCGGCGGCAGGACTTGACCCGCCTCGTCGCCCGCTTGCGCGAGCGCGGCCATGAGATCGACGACATCAAGGTGGCGCCGGACAACAACCCGCTCGACTTCTACGTTGACGTCCCGCCCTACCTGCAGAACGCGCACCTCAAGCTGAAGCTGATGGGCTACACCTCGACCTCGGTCGGCATCGTGGTCCGAAGAGGCCGGTAGCCCGTCTGCTTCGCCGATCTGAAAGTCCGACTGGCTCGCCCGCGTCCTCGCGGCCTGGATCAGTCATGCTCATACCCGTAGATCTCCGGCAGGATGAAGACCGCTGCCAACAAGCCGATGAGCGGGAAAATGGCAACGAACAGGGTGGCGTTGGCCTGGCCTACCGCGGTGAACAGCGACGGGAACAGGAAGATCGCGAGGAACGACGGCAGCTTGACGAACATGTAGGCGAAGCCGCTCGCGGTGCCGCGGTATTCCGGCTTGGCGACCACGGTCGGGATCGTCATGCAGTTCGACGCGTCCCAGTAGTGCCCCCACAGCATTGCGGCGGCGGCGAACGGCAGCACGTAAGTGTGGCCGGCATAGAGGGCCCAGGCCGCGACCAGGAGCGAGACGAGCACGATCCCGAACCCGGCGATGGCAATGCCGCGCTGGCCGATGCGCGGCGTGATCAGCGGCCCCACCCAGCCCGAGATGGCGGCGATCACATACAGGCCCATGGTCACCAGGTTCACGCCCAGGACGGACGAGACGCCGACCATCAGGAAGAGGACGGGCAGGTAGAACCCGAAAGTCGAGAACTCGCTGCCCTGACAGAAGCAGGCGATGTAGCCGTAGAGCGTGGCGCGCCAGCGGATCGGGTCCCTGCGGAGATCGGCCAGGAAGGCCGCTGGACTCGGCTTGGGGATGACGACGTCCTGGTCCGGAAGCATCTCCAGCCGGTCCGAATACAGGCTCATGGCGACCCGCTTGGCCTCGCGGAACCGGCCATTGCGGATCAGCCAGACCGCCGTCTCCGGCAGGTCTCGCCGCATCAGCAGGATGACCAGCGCAGGCACCGCGCCCAGGGCGAGGGTCACGCGCCAGATCAGCTCGTGGTTCATGTCGGCCACGATGAAGACCGCGATGACCGCGAGGGTCAGCACCTCGCCGATGGCGAACATGAACTGCCAGCGGTTGCCCATGACCTCGCGCTCGCCC